>NZ_NIZW01000040.1 GCF_002727185.1 Rhodopirellula bahusiensis | reverse complement strand
GTGGAACGGCCTACGTCGCATGCATGACTTCACGCTCGCTTGGCGAGCGTTCGGCCGTGCCGAACAATGACGACTTACGTATAACTGACAGAGTCTAGTAGGCCAGGTTATCACCTGGCATCCCGCCGATGCTTTGGAACAAAGCGAGGCGGTTTAACCTGCATTCTCGAGTTCGCAGTTCACCGGCCAGTCACCTCGCCAGGTGGAACCTGGCCTACGTTGACGTCTGCTGAATGCCTTCACGCAGCGTAGCCGGATTCGCCAAGAATTCGGTCGAGAAGAATCTGGAACGTCTGAATTCTGGCGAATTCAGCTACATGCACTGGACACCAAGCGACTTCAGTTCGAGACCGTTTGCTTGACGTGCAATCGCAGCGTTGGCGGGCTGGCGGTTGGGTGGGTTCGACTGGCGAATCCGTGGACGTAGCTTTGCGTTTGATTCACGGATGTCAGCCGGGTGATCACCAGCGTCGGTGTGGAGCCCAAATTGTCCTGCAAGAATTGTTGCAACCGAGGGTCGGCGATCACAAATTGTCCTTGCGGTTTCGACTGTGGAATCACGAACTCACCGAGTAGCTGCACTTTATCTGGATCAAGCTTGTGAGTCTTCAATTTCCTGCCGGGGAAGTTGCTTCGATCAAGAGTCTGAGAATTCCAATCGGTGTTGTGCTCGGGCTTCACGCCGTAGATGTGGAAGGTGGAGTCCGGCAACAAGGACGTGTAACCCATTCTTGTGTGAACGCCTTCAAGCCGAAGCTCAACCCCTGACAATTCCGAGATTTCCAATCCTTGGAGGTCAAAACGAATGAACGCCTTTCGATTCCAATGAGGTTCGCTGTCCGCACGCTTGACCAGCAGCACATGATCGGGTGTGGGAAAGGAGTCGCCTTCTCGCCGTTCGCCTGAAGTGACATCGCCCTCGTCACCATCACCGTAGGCGGAGCTGATGTGAAGCACTTTGTCTAAGGTGGTCGGAGTCATGGCATTCTGTTGGTCTTCCCCTTCCTTTTTCGGGGCAAACGTTTCCAAGGCATGAACGGAGGCAAACGCTCGGCTGGCTCCTTCGAGTGTTAGCTGTCGTCCCGTTTTGGTATGTTTGACATCGACCTTGCCTTCCAGGACGTCAAGCCGAGCGTCACCGACGTTATCGACAAACACGCCAAACTTGGTGCCTCGATCGGTAATCTCAGCCCGAGGTGTTTCGACCACGAAGCCCTCGCCACCATCACTGACCGATCCGACGATGCTGCCTGAATGAAGCCGGCAGCGTTCGGCGGAGATGAGTTCGATATCAACCGGCCCTTCCATCGAAACTGTCGCGTGAGGGAATTGCAATTCCGCGATTCCTGAGATCAAACGCAAGCGTCCCGATGTCAATTCTTGTCCAACGGTGGTCGGCAAAGTCCCAGTGCCCCAATGGCAATCTGTTGATGAGAGAATTGTTGCGACGGATCGCGGTTTCAATGTCATCCATTCCCATCCCACTGCCGCAACAAACAAAAGGCTTGCCGCAATCAACGGCATGTAGCGGACGAAACGAGACGTACCCGCCGCTGATGTTGTTGGGTGGACTGTGGGCGAAGGGCGGTTTGGGATGCCATTCCAGATCAACGCTGCATCTTGGTTGGCATGTTCGATGTAGTCGTCGAGCCATTCATCCGAGGAGTGCAGCAATCGTTGCAATTCCTCCGTTTCAGCTGGCGATGCGACACCATCCAAAAACGCGTCTCGCAATTCGTTAAATCGTTCACGCTGGGTCATTGGAGCCAACTCCTTCGTGCGAGAGGGTGCGGTCAACACATGCGTGAAGTGTCTCACGAATACGATGCAACATTTTGTAGACGGCATCCACGCTGGAGCCCATCTCGTCTGCGATATTTTCCACCGGGACCCCCTGTCGATAACGTTGCTCCACAAATTCCCGTTTTCGCTCGGGAAGTTTCTGAACACAGTTTTCCAAAGCGTCCAATCGATGTTGCAAGTAGGCCGATCGTCGTTCTTGCCGTTCGGAAATTAGCATCATGGTGTCCGTATCGAAGTGGGGACGTTTGGCACGTCGCTTCGATGTGAAGGCTCGCACTTGATTGAGTGCCACCGTGCAGGCCCAAGCTTTGAAATTCGTTCCCATTTCGAATCGTTCGTATTCTCGCCAAAGCACGAGGTTGGTCTCCTGCAATACTTCATCCGCATCCGTTCGATTGGGAATGAGCGAATGGATGTAATAAAACAGCGATCGTTGGGACTCAGTAAGCAACTGAACGAACTCAGTGGTGGCCTGGTCGTTGTCGCTCATCAGTCTTTGATTGGATTCAGTCACCGCGCTGTTTCGCATGGGAGATCATCGGTCTGCCGAGGATGCGGATGGTTGGGGAAGGTCGATCTTCGCCAAGAACAGATCCGCGATGTTTCTAGCGGTCGAGATGTTCTCCAAGTCGTAGCGAATGTTGCCGTCGCTCTCGGATCCTCCCCCGTGTCCCGTCAATTCTAAGATTGCATGGGGACTCTCGCTATCGACATCAATGAGAGCCGTATAGAGCAACGAAGGCTGGCCCCATTCGCGTTCTTGCCAGTCGTCGCTGGTGTCTCCGGGCAAATTGAATTCCACGCAAACGACAAAGCGATTGCCTTTCCCCGGTTGAAGATATGGATCCAGTTCGAAACGGTGGTTTTGTGTGGCACCTGATAGTCCGTCGATGTCGCCGTCGGGATCAACCCCAGAGACAATCGTGTATGCGTGCCGCCAAATCGGAAGCACATCGCTTCGGCGAAGAACCGAGTCCACGCCAGAACTTTGTGTGCGTGGAACGACTTCGCCGTAGGCGATTCCTTCGTCCAGGTACAGAGTTTCAATCATGGTGCCCGTGGTGGATTCAACCCAGGCGGCCGTCACCGGCAGTTGGTCGAGCGACGTCGAATAGCCCAGATGAATCGAAAGCGTCGCGTCGTCTTCCTGCTTTGGTTTCCGCACGACGATTCGTTGATGTGGGCTCGTTTGTCCAAAGCCCACCAATGACGAGGTTCGCACAATCTGGGTTCGTTGCCGAGTCTCATAGCTTTGGTCCATCAACCAATTGGTAGGCGGGACCGCGGCAACCGAGGCAACCAGAACCACCGCCCAAAACCCAAGCACGCTAGCCTTGCGCATCAGCCCCATCGCTTTTGACTGCCTCGATGCAATGGATCGAAAGTAGGTGAGTCGGCTCAACACATGCTTTGTCACCAAGACGACACACACGACCCCGGAAACCACATGCAATCGCGTGTTGGTTTGCGAAAATGGCAGCGTGAACGCCAGCACCCCGGTGACCATCAGGGTGCTGAACGAAAACAGCAAGGCAAGATTGACCCAGTGTCTCATCAGGACGAGCGATCCTCAAAACCGATCAGACCGCGGAGTTCTCGGACATGCTTCCGCCCAACTTCCCGTGGCGTTGTTTGGTAGGCCTTGCACAACGAAGCGGCGTACCCGGTTGCAACTCCCATTTGCCCGCAAGTGTTCATGACGCGAGGTCCAGCCAATCCAATGTGGGAACAACTGAAACACCGTCCGGCCATCATCAGATTGTCGATGTCCTTCGAATACAGACTTCGGAATGGAACGAAGTATTCACCACCGGTTTTGTAGAACAACGCCTTGGACAAGAAATCGACCAGGTTGCCTTGCAAGACTTGTTGGTAGTGTGAGTCAATCTCGCGAGTTTCCACCACCACCGCATCCTCAAATTCGCGTCGTTCAGCGGCATCTTTCATCGTATAGATGTGATCGCCCATCAGACGCCGTGATTCGCGTTTGCCACCGACAAACGAAACCCATTTCAATGTCCAGGGTGCATTCTTGGGATGGCGTTTGGCATTTGCAAACGATCCGTAGATTGCACGCAACATGTGGTCACGGATCGTTTCCGCATCGTCGATTTGGTCCAAATCGTTGTTGGAGTATTCCCAGTACCATTCCCCCGCGGTCGCTTCGTGATCCTTTGCCACCGGCATGGCCCAAGGCACATCCGGGAAGTTGCTGCGTTGGTTTGTTTTCTCGGCGTTCCAAAGCACCGACGTTCCCATCACACGTTTGTCGGGAATTTCGGGACTCCAAAGATCGCCGTGCTTGTCCCAAGCTTCACCGAACTCCGTGTGCGATTCGCGTCCGACACGGTACTCTGCCCCGGCCCAGTATCCCAACCAGCCATCACCGGTCGCATCGACAAAGACCGGAGCGTAGAAGCGACGCAAAAGACCGGAGCCCACGTCCCTGGCTTCCACGCTTTCAATGCGGCCATCGTTCTTTGATAGTCCACACGCGACGTGCCCGGCAAACAGTTTGACACCCGATGCGGCCATGGTGGCCTCTCGTTTTTTCTGGTCCTTGATCGCCAGAGCGCTGCCGTTGGGGTAGTGCTCGGTGTCAATCTTTTTCAGGATCCCCGCCGCACGGCCATGGATGCCAAGCGTGTGAACTCGGACCTCTTCCGACGCATTGCCACCGAAGATCGGCCGGTCTTGGATCAAAGCGACCTTCAGTCCCTGAGATCGTGCCGCGAGGGCCGCGCCGCAACCGGAGATTCCACCGCCGACGATGACCAGGTCGAATTCGAATTCATCGACCTTTCGTGCGGCGCGGCCGGTGACTTGATCTTTCCACTGAACCACTTCCGCGGCTTCGTTGGGCAGCGATGGCGCGGATGACTTCGAAAAGTAGACCGCGTCGCATCGGCCATCAAAACCAGTGAGGTCAGCGAGCTCGATCTTGACCTTGGTAGGATCATCGATCTGAACCGCACCGCCTTTTTGCCAATGCCAGCTCGTGTCTTCCGTCCCAAACTCGGGCGAGAGCGTTTCGTCGTTGACCGACACTTGGAAACGTCCAGGTGATTTCCATTCGCCCTGGCACCAATCGCGAGTCCGCACCCAAACGTGCCAAGTTCCCGCGGAAGGGAGTGCAACTTGGGTGGTCGCATTGGCGACAGGCTTTCCCATTCCGTGGGCCAACAGATAGCAGCCGCCCATTTGTTGGTAATGTTGTGTGTCGATTTTCCATCCGCCCAGTTCATCAAATTGACTGGACTCAACCAGAACACCGTCGGCAGCGGAGCCTGCCTTTGAGAACAGTTGTTCACTTCCCAGTACGTAACCCGGCGCCGTCGCTGATAGCACGCCCGCTCCTCCGACCACTCGCAGAAAGCCACGTCGTCCAATTCGGTTGTTTTTCATCGTTTCTCTGGTGTCGCTGGATGGAAATCGATTGATTGAATCGTCGACGCTGAACGCCCGATCCACGCAAACACAGAGTCCAACTCAGCCGTTTTTGGACAACTAAAAGGACCTATTTCAGCTTTTAAGAGAAAATTCTGTCCAAAAGGAAGCTTGCCCCCCTCTATCTGAGCGAGACACGAGTTCCATCGTGTTATTGGTGCCGAGTTTTAGGCGGCACAGTCGTTGTTCGTTCATTCAAAGGAGGCGTATTGTGAGAACAGACATGAAGCGTCATGCGTTTACGCTCGTTGAGCTGTTGGTCGTCATTGCAATCATTGGGGTTTTAGTCGGGCTGTTGCTGCCGGCGGTCCAGGCAGCTCGTGAAGCTGCTCGGCGGATGTCGTGCAGCAACAATTTCAAACAGATTGGCTTGTCACTGCACAACTATCACGCGGCATTCAACCGATTGCCACCCAATGGCACCGGTCCTTCGATGCCCGCTTTGAAGCAGCTCAGTGCCAACATTGGTCTGTTGCCGTTTCTGGAGCAGCAAGGTTTGTGGGAGATGATGTCCAACCCATTGATGCCCGAGGCTGGTGAATCAGCGTCGGATGCCCTTGCTTCGGGTGCGTGGCCACCATTCGGTCCTCGTCCGTGGCTCGACTTGAACGAATACGATCCTTACCAAATGCAAACACCGGCGTTCCGATGCCCTTCGGATCCCGGCATGTCGCCATTGGGAACCGGCATGACGAACTATGCGTTCTCGCATGGCGATGCGATCTTGCGAATCGGTTACCCGCCTTCGAACCAGTACGCCGATCAAGGCGTCTTTCGTGGTCTTTTCAAACGAGATGATCCACGCAGATTTCGAGATGTACTCGACGGTCTATCCAACACCATCGCGATGGCCGAGATCATGACGAATCTGGGCGACCGCAGTGTTGGTGGTTCCGTTGTCAACCTCTCGCACTTCCCCGCTGATGACTCGATGGGATCCGATCTGACGATCTGCACCGCGGTGATCGATCCCAATCGTCCTCAGTTCATCGAGAGCAGCGTCCCGTTATGGGACAGCGGAGGAACATCACGTGGCGGTCGCTGGTGGAACTATCACTTGATGATCACGGGAATGAACACCGTGCTTCCTCCGAACTCACCAACCTGTCCGATGGGATGGGGAACGGGTTGGCAGTCGGGTGTGTTCAGCTCGGCAAGTCACCATCAAGGTGGCGTGCATATCTTGTTGGCGGACGGGGCGGTGAAGTTCGTCACCGACTCCATCGAAGCGGGCAACCAACAAGCCCAAAGCATTTCAAAGAACTACGGCAACCTGGGACAGAAAAGCCCCTACGGATTGTGGGGAGCTCTCGGTTCCATTTCCTCCAAAGAAACGATTGAAGGACTCGAATGATGAATATGAAGCAAGCAATCGCCGCACTGTGTATCGCCTTGGGCCTATTGGGTTTGACCGCTTGTGCACCGGGCGGCGGTGACGCGGAAAAGTTGACAGCTCCCGAAGGCATCGACTGGGAAGCCATCGAAGCGGAAGGCGGCGCGATCGCTGACGCACAAAGCGAAGGCGAGTAGAGCGTTCGGAATCGAATCAGTGTTCACCTCGGTGTTTGGTCGCCGAGGTGAACGCTGGTTTGACCTGGGAATCATCTGGCCGTAGCCGGATTCGCCAAGAATTCGGATGCGACGCAACTGGAACATCTGAATTCCGGCGAATCCAGCCACATGCATTCACGTAGGCCAGGTCTCACCTGGCAACCCAGCCGATGCTTTGGAACAAAGCGAGGCGATTTAGCATTCATCCGCGAGTTCGCGAGGCTCCGTCCGGTCACCTCGCCAGGTGGAACCTGGCCTACGTCGACGTCTGCTGAATGCCGTCACGTATCGGCGATGAATGGAATGTGGGACGGATCAGGGTTTGTTCCAGGTCACTGGCTTGCGGCGGTTCGGGTACAGTTCCCGACACAGATCACAAACCCGTCCGTCACAGGCTCGTGCGGTGCAGAATTCTCGACCGTAGAAGATGATTTGCAGATGCAATTTGTTCCACGTTTCTTCGGGGAACAACTGTTTCAAGTCTCGCTCGGTTTGCACAACGCTTTTGCCGCTGGACAATCCCCATCGTTGGGCCAATCGATGGATGTGCGTGTCGACAGGAAAAGCGGGAAAGCCAAACGCTTGCGACATCACCACGCTGGCAGTTTTGTGCCCGACGCCCGGCAATGCTTCCAGCTCTTCAAACGTGCTGGGTACTCGGCCTTCGTGCAAATCGATCAGCATCCCGGACAACTTGGCCAGGGCCTTGGCTTTCTGCTTTGAAAGTCCCAGCGGCCGGATGATTTCGAGGATTCCATCTTCGCCAAGCTCACGCATCTTCGATGGCGTTCCGGCAACCGAAAACAACTCCGGCGTGATCTCATTGACCTTTTTGTCGGTGCACTGCGCACTCAACAAAACAGCGACCAACAACGTGAACTCGTCGGTGTGGTCCAGCGGGATCGGCGGGTCAGGATAGAGCGTGTTGAGACGCTCGAGGACAATGGTGGCACGTTCTTTTTTCAACATCGCCACACTATACCGAATCGTCTGGATATACCCAGTGATCAGATTTGGTAGTTCACTTCGGGACGCAGCTCATCAGCAGGCTCGTCCGAGCCACGCACTTTCAGCTGCGGCTTTTCAAGCACCACCGTTGTGCCCGGCGAGACCGTGCGAGTGATCCAAACGCTGGACCCGATCACCGATTCACGACCGATCACCGTGCGTCCACCGAGAATCGTTGCGTTGGCGTAGACCACCACGTCGTCTTCAATGGTTGGGTGTCGTTTCTGACCACGGATCAGTTGACCATCCGCGTCGGTGGGGAAGCTGAGTGCTCCCAGCGTGACGCCCTGGTAGAGCTTGACGTGTTTGCCAATGTGACAAGTTTCGCCAATCACCACACCGGTTCCGTGATCGATGAAGAAGTATTCTCCGATCGTGGCACCCGGGTGAATGTCGATGCCCGTTTCTTTGTGCGCCCATTCCGTCATCATTCGAGGGATGAAGGGAACGTCCAACTGAACCAATTCATGAGCGATCCGGTAGACCGTGATCGCTTCGAATCCAGGGTAGCAAAAGACGACTTCATCGGTCGTTTGACAAGCTGGGTCGCCGTCATGAGCGGCTTGCACATCGGTTGCGAGCATCTCTCGAAGCTTGACGATGCGTTTCAGCATCTCGATCGCCATGGCTTGGCCTTTGGCTTCGAAATCGATGTCCGTCTCGCAATCCTTGTGATTCTGCAGCACCCGGTGCTCGTGCCGCAAGGCGCGAGCGATCTGGGTCGTCAGTTGATCATGCAAGGAGTCGATCAAACCGCCAACGTGGTAACGAATGTTGCCAGCGTGCAAGTTCGTATGACGCTTGTACCCGGGATACAGGATGTCCTTGAGATCCAACAGGATGTCAACGACAGCGGTGTAGCTAGGCAATGGGCAGTGCCCCAAATGATTGATTGAATCATCGGAGGTGTATGTGCTGACGATTTGCTCGGTCAGCTCAGGTAACTGCTCTTTCAGCCGAAAATCGGATGCCACGCCTAAACTCCCTCGGGCGACTGCGGAACATTCTTCACCGTCGGAACCAGTTCGAGGGACTCAGGCACGATGGCCTGAGCTAGCTCGATCTCGTTTTCCAAAACAACCAGTTCGATCAGGGACCGATGCTGGGCGGGTTGTCCAGCAAGAAGTCGCGAGGACCGCGGTGGGTATAGTAAGGGTACGCGACTTGGGCAGACGGCGCACCTGCAGTGAATGGCTGGCCTTGCATTTGAGCCGCCGCTCCGTGACCCAACAGGCCCGGATTCAAGTGCGAGCTGTAGTCCAAGCCACCTTGTTGCCAACCGAGTGGACCGGCTTCGCAGCCAGTCCGGCAACCGGTTTTGCAACCCATCAGGCGACCGCGGGTTTTACCCAACAGTCCGCCATTTCCAACGCGACCGCACGAGCCGCTGCTGCATGCGCCGTTTCCGCAAGACGAGTCACCACATCCGCAATCGCTCGATGCGGCACCGCAGTTGCCAGTCGAGCATCCGCCGCGAGTGTTGTGGTGAAGGCATCCGGTGCTGATCATCAGCATTCCGGCCATCGATCCGAGTAAGAGCCAACGATTCATTCCGAACCCTTCCATCCAATATGAATTGGGTGCCGAGAACAAACGCCTCGGCACGTGATACGAGCTTTTCTTTCACCTTTCGTTTCGGCCGTTGACACCGATTCGATGCACACAATCGCACCAACCGCGCCAGAAGTCGGACGGGGTTGGCGGCAAGGTTTACCTAAATTGACAATCGCGGCTTCACGCGGTGTTGTCGACATCAGTGGCCCACCCGAGGTTCGCGGCGGAGATGACTGGCAAAACCACGCCCCACAGCCGTTTTGCCGGGTTTCCATATTGAAACTGCGTGCAAAGATCGCGGGTCCGCGTTAGGCTGAGATGTCCGAACAACTTCGGCACACCTAGGATTGCAATCGAGAAGGTGTCGCAAGTTACCCAGAACGAAAGCCACCATTCGCAGGCAGGGATCATGACTATCCAGACGCCCGCCATCGCGCCGGACGAGCCATTCCCCGACGAGCCAGGGCCGAACGAGACGGTCTCAGATCATTTTGCAGCGATCCAAGAGTTTGGCTCCGATCTTCCGGCGGAACGCCCCGGGCGAGTGCTGAATTGGTTCCGCCAAATCGTGACGCTGCTGGGCATCACCGTTTTCCACGGCACGCTCGCCTTCATCGCCAGCATGTGCTTTATCGTGACGGTGCGGTTCGTCTTTTTCTCATCCCGGGTGGATGCATACGGGACGCTCTTGTTTGTTGGTTCCGTGATCGTTGGTGGGCTCGTTGCTTTGACGCAACTGACGATTGTGTGCCGCTACGAGGAGTACCCGTTTCACCTGCTGTTGGCCCGTCGCCTTCGCCGAGTGATCGCCGTTCGTTCCAATCCGGTCGTTCGCCCGAGTGACGATGGCGCGAGGTTCTGTGAGATTGTTCCGCAAGAACGATGGAATCGGTTGCGGTTGGAAACAGCTTCCGACCTTGTCTGGGTTCGCGTCGACGAAAACGGAGTTTGGATGGAAGGAGATCGGCATCGCTATCACTTCGGGCCAAATTCAATCCTTGGCGCGATCCCACAATCATTCACGCCCGCGGGTGGTTGGACGCAATTGCACGCGGCAATGATTTATGTTCGCACCGCAGATGGTCCCGAGGAATTCCCGTTGGTCTATCGCGATTTTCAATTCGCGAACATGAAGTCGGCTGACCGGCGACGCCAAAGGGATGCAATGGTCGATGCAATCTGCGAGATCGCACGAGGCAGTGAATACGAACCAATCTCAGTGCCTGGCCTATCGAACGAAGCGCATCTGTCAGTCGTTCAAGCGAACGACAATCCCTACGCCCCGCCGCGAATGACATCGAACACTGGAGTCTGACGGTCGCTTGTGGTCAGTCAGATACTTGGTAGCTGGCGAGGAATATTTCGACGGTGGATTCGACGATGCAGTCCCGCTTCTTCTTGCTAGGCGGGGATTCGCCGTTGACGATGGTTGGCCAAAAAGCAAACGTCATCAACATTCCAACGAATTGCTTGGCCGCAAATTCTGTGTTCGTGTGATTCAAGCATCCCGCGGCGTGCGCGTCGTCAAGCCAATGCTCGACGCGTCGGTGAAAGCGACGATGATCGATTTTCTTCCCGACTTCAGGCTCGGCGAGGACTCGAGATATCCCGGCCCGAGCCAAGGCGACCACCGATTGCGATGTCATGAATTGCACCTCAACGAGAGCGAGCTCGATCAGTTGTTCTCGTAAGTCACGAGTCGGGTCGAATGAACAAACGGGCAGCAGCTCGGCTTTCTGAGTCAGCTCTTCGATGATGGCGTCGAACAGAGCTTCCTTGCTGTCAAAGTGGTTGTAGAGCGTTCGTTTGCTCACTTTCGCGGTCGCTGCGATCACATTCATGCTGGTCGAAAAGTAACCTCGGGTTTGAAACTCCGTCGCTGCAGCCTGGACAATCGCGGCGCGTTTGCGATCAGTCAGCTTCAGTGGGCTGGGCTCAGAGGTCTCTTTGGAACGGTTGGGCAAAACTTGCTCCTGCCGGTTTACTTTTGGGGACTGCGATGTAGAGTACACCGCCGGGTGTACTTATTGCAGATGCATTGTGCGAACGCCAGAGACGTTTCACCGCAACGGCGACCGGATTGTGCCGCTTTTTCCGGTTCCGAGCAGCCTCAACCGCTGCTGGTGACACGTCACCCTTCTGAGTCCGTCTTATATAACGAGCTGCCGTGTTTGATCGATTCCATCCGCTTCGCGGTCCATTCGCCGTCGGCTTCGCAGTGCTGACGCTCATCGCTTCGGGGTGTTCCAGCGAACCGACAACCTCGAACGAACAAGTCGAAAAGCCGCCTAAGCCGGTGACCACGATGACTCTGCGTCAAAGCAGCCCATCGTACCAGCACCACACCACCGCGTCGGTTGCACCTTGGAAAGCCGAACGAATTGCGTTCGAACAAGCCGGCCGTGTGGTCCAGGTGATCGAGCCCAACGAAATGGTGACGGGTATCGGCAACGGTCGAGTCGGCGTGCCGCTGGCCAGGCTGAACGATGAGCAATTTCAAATCGCGGTCGACGCAGCCGAAGCCGATGCGGCGGTTGCGCAGCGTCGACGAGACGCGAATCTGATCACGATTGAGCGTCGATTGCCCAGTCGAATTCGAACGGCCGAAGCTGAGTTGCAGTTGGCTGAGAGAGAACTGGCTCGAGCTCAAAAGTTGTCACGTTCCAATGCCATGTCAGGATCGGAACTGGACACCACACGAACCCGAGCGTCGACTGCACAATTGCAAGTCGACAGTGCAACTGCTGAGTTGGCACAGGCCGACGCTGAACAACTGGCACTGGACGCTCAAGTTCAACAAGCCAATCAGCGGTTGGCAGAAGCCAAACGGAACCTTCGCAACACGACCTTGTACAGCTCCTTCCCCGGCCAAGTCGCCGAAGTGCATGCGGTCCCGGGAACGTATGTCAAAGAAGGTGATCCGATTGTGACCGTGCAAATGGTCGACCCGATGATGGTCGAGTTCGAAGTCACGGCTGCCAATTCCCGTCGCTATCAACGCGGCGACACGCTCGGTGTGACCGTCACCCGTCGAGACGGCGTTCAAAGGCAAGTCACCGGCATGGTTTACACGGTTGACTCGATTGCGGATGCGAACACTCGGACGTTCACGGTTTCATTGCACGTCCGGAATCAACAGGAAAGCAGTGTCGAACTTTCTGAATCAACCGCGAGCAAGCTGAAGACCAAGGACATCTTTCCGTTGAACATCGGACCGATTGTCACCGGCGATCGACGCTTGCTAGTCGAGCAACGTTGCATTCACCGGATCGGCGATGAGGCCTTTGTTTGGAAAGTCACCAATCGAGCTTGGAGCCAACTTTCGGACACTATGAATCGTGATTTGAACGTCCAGCGTTTGAAGGTGAATCTGCTCAGCGATGTGATTCCGTTTCTGGGAACATGGAACTTTGTGGCGATCGAGTTCGCTGATCCTTCCGCAATCGATTTGGAAGATGATCTCATCACCGGCCAGTTGCTGACTCTGGATGGGAATCAAATTCGTCCGGAAGTCCTGTCGCGTTGGGAATCCGGAAGCGTGGTTTTGGAGCAGACACGCTGGATGCTGCGTTCGGGTGACACCGTTCGAGTCGCGTTGATCCCCGACAATTCCAACGTGGGTTTCTATGTGCCTATGAAGGCCGTTCGCAAAGAAGACGGAGCAAACTTTGTGCACGTGCTCGATGACACGCTAGCGGAGCCGACTGCGAAGCGAGTGCAGGTTCGCGTCACGGCCGAAGACACGGTGGCCGACGATTCGTTGATCCTGTGCATTGAACCGGTTCAAGCCGACGAATTGGTTGATGGATCCAACGTCGTTGTCCGGGGCACGCACTACCTCGACGACGGCGATCGAGTTCGAGTCGTCCCGACACCTCAAGCATCGGCGGTTGCCCAATGAATCGTCTGCCCGCATTTGCCGTTTCGCGGCCAACGGTCGTGATCACTTTCGTGTTGATGTTTGTCTGCTGGGGCATCCTTGCTGCGCTAACGATGCCGCGTCGTGAAGACCCTGAATTCACGCTGAAAATCTGTGTTGTTTCCGCCCGATGGCCAGGGGCGTCCGCTGAAAAGATGGAAGAGTTGGTCACGGACCCATTGGAAGAAGCGATCGATGGGATCGAGGAAGTTCGGCTGATTCGGTCAACGTCCAGCAGCGAACAAACCGTGATCTTTGTTGAACTGGAGGAGTGGTTGCCAGGGGCGAAGATCGACGACGCTTGGGATCGCGTCCGAGCTCGGGTGGAGAATGTCCCGATGCCGGATCCCGTGGTGGTTCCGTTCGTGAACGATGAATTCGCGGACACCAGCGTCATCCTGTTCGCGGTCCATCAACAACCGGACGAAGAAACCAATTCAATCGACCCGCGATTCGCTTACTCGGATCGTGAACTGGACATCTACTCCGAACGCATTCGCGATGCATTGCGATTGCTGCCGGGGGTTGCCAAAGTGGAACGTCATGGCGTCCGCGAAGAAGCGATCTATGTTGAGACCGACGAACGCAATTGGTCCAAGTTGGAACTGACGATCGACCAAATCGCCGCTCTGGCGAAGGCTCAAAACATTGTTGAACCTGGGGGCCGCATCGACGCGGGAGATGGACGCTTCTTCGTGAAGCCCGCTGGGGAAGTCAACGCGCTCGCAGAAATCAACCGCTTGGTCGTCAGCGGAGTGCCGTCGCGAGGCGGAGTCAACCCGATTCACTTGGAAGACATGGGGCTTCGCGTCCGCCGCGGTTATGTGGACCCGCCGACGCGAATTTGCCGATACGGAGATGTCGATTTCGAAGCGACAGCCAACGTCGTTGCGGTTCAAATGAAATCAGGAGCAAACATTGTCGATATTTGCAGCAGTGCGAAACAGCGTATCGTTGAACTTCGAAACAGCGGTGCACTGCCGCCTGATTTAGCGGTTCCGATCATTTCAGATCAATCCGACAGTGTGAATCAACGTCTTCGCGAAGTCGTGTTCAACATCATCTCGGCGATCGTGATTGTGGTCGTTGTTGTCTACCTTGTCGTTGGGTTTCGCACCGCAGCAGTGATGGCCGCGAACATTCCATTCGTGGTGCTGACGTCGCTCGCGATTGTGACCTTGTTCGGTGTCCAGTTGGAGCAGATGTCGCTGGCGTCGATGATCATTTCGCTGGGATTGCTGGTCGACAATGCGGTCCAAATCTGCGACCAAGCTCGAACAAATCAAATCGCCGGGATGCCGCCCAAAGAAGCTGCCGTTCACGGAGCCCAAACGTTGGGCAAATCAATGTTGAACGGAACGTTGACTACCATCGCTGCGTTTGTACCGATGCTGATAGCGATGGATGGGGTCAATCGCGAATTCATTTACAGTTTACCGACAACGCTTTCGGTGATGCTGGCAGTGAGCTGGGTCTTAGCGATGACGTTTTGTGTGATCTTGGCAGCCTGGTTCATTCGTCCGCCCAAGGACCCGAGCAAACCCACGGCTCCGTTGCCCTGGTTGATGGCCAAGATCGGCTCTTCGAAACTCGCTAGTCGATTCGGTCGCCAACCATCAGTTGCGACTGATTCCGCAGGTCAACCGATCGGCCAGACCGCTGGATCGAATCAAGTCGCCGAAGCCAACGGATTTTTCTTTCGCGTCTATGGTTCGTCGCTGCGTTGGGCGCTCAAGCATCGCTTCGTTACGATGGCGGGTGCCTTCGGCGTACTCTTGGCAACGACCCAGTTGCCGATCTCCGCGGAGTTCTTCCCACTCACGCAACGCAATCAATTTGCCGTTGAAGTTTGGTTGCCGGAGTCATCCTCGATCGCCCAAACCAACGAAGTCGCTCGTCAAGTCGAGGACGTGATTCGCCGCTGCAGTTCGTTCACGAATGAAGAGGGTGAACAGGACGATCGTCTGCTGAACATGCGCACGATGGTCGGTGGCGGCGGTGCTCGTTGGTACCTGTCTTGGGAACCCGAGGCGTTGAAACCCAACTTTGCGGAAATCTTGATTCAAACCACTGATGGGCGTCGAACGCATGATTTCGCAGAAGAGCTGCGCCGTGTCATCACGCACGGCGACGAAGATTTAGGGCTTCAGCCAATCGTAGGTGCTCGAGTGGTTCCGATTGAGTTGTTCTTGGGCCCGCCCGCCGATCCGGTTGTCTTGCGAGTCGTGGGCAATGGTTTCGCGAATATGAAAACGCTCCGAGACTCTGCGAATCGTATCAAGAAGATGGTCGATTCCGATCCGGATACGATTTCACTCAATGATTCTTGGGGAGTCAGCAGTCAAGAATTGTATGTTGACGTGGAATCCGATCGTGCCAATCTGGCTCGGGTCAGCAACGCTGAAGTCGCAAGCACGCTGGATACGTACTTCTCCGGTCGACTGTTGACCTACTACCGCGAGGGCGAGCACCAGGTGCCCGTGTACTTCCGGTTGGAACCCGAGAGTCGCTCGTTATCGGCAATCGCGAACGCGCATGTGGAAACCAGTCAGGGCAAACTACCGCTGGCATCCATCGCCACTGTTATCCCTCAGTGGCGTCCCGCCTTGATCGATCGTCGCGACGGAAATCGAACCATCGAAGTGCGGTCGCAAGTGAAGTTTGGTGCTTCGGGGAACGATATCACGATGGGCGTTTTCAACTCACCTGAGATGAAAGAGTTGCAAGGTGAGTTGCCCGATGGATTCAAAGTTGAAGTTGGTGGCGCACTCGAGGAGTCGCAGAAGGCTCAGTGGAAAATGTTGAAATCGTTCGGGATGTCCTTCGTCGCAATCATCATTTTGCTGATTGTTCAGTTCAACAGTCTGTTCCGAACATCGATCATCATCGCGACGTTGCCTTTGGCTCTCGCGGGTGCGTTGATTGGGTTGTGGCTGACCAACAGTGCGTTCGGGTTCATGCCGCAGCTCGGTGTGCTCGCGTTGTTTGGGATCGTGCTGAACGCAGCGATTCTATTCGTCGAATTCGCGGACATGTCGGTTGCGGAACGAAATGCAAATGACTCCGATGACGCCGACGCGAGCGAGGCGTTCAATCAGGCGATCGTTGCCGCAGGCCAGCAACGATTGACCGCGATTTTCCTGACCACGGCCACCACGGTCGGCGGATTGATCCCGCTGGCGCTCGATGGCGGGCCGCTTTGGGAAGGAATGGCGTGGCTGCTGGTTTCAGGGCTCAGCTTTGCAACGTTGTTGACTTTGATCGTCGTTCCGGTGCTGTATTCCTTCGGCCGGAGATGGAGCCCGTCGTAGATCACGTGCCCGAGTCAGCGTCATCCTTTGAGATCCGGTCATCGTCTCGTGCCGCGAAAAAGCCCCAGCAATAGGCGGGGACGAGTTGGCCGTGGATTTTGCTGTGGACGATCGATGCCGCGAACCAAATCAGAATCATTGTTCCGATCGGTGGTGTGAAATCAATGATTTTGTAGGAACGCAGTCCAATCGGAATGACAATGATTCCGATGAAGCTAGCGGTCCAGGACCATGACTCTCGTCCCCAGTCGCGAATCGTGAGGTAGTTGCGGCAGTGCTTGCAATATCCAAATGGGAACGCGAAACGATAGAAGCCGACCGGTTGCTCGCAAACAGGACAATCGTGCGTCAGGTTCGCTGGCGCGGTCTCAGGCGGCTGGTACGGGTTTGGCATGTGAAAGTGAAGGAAGCAAGCACGGGGAGTGATCCACAATCATATCAGGAACGATTGCGGCTCGGCGTTGCTTCGATTCGCTCGTCACTCATCGCTTTTGGGAGCTGGCAAGCCAATTGATCCCGAGGTCATGTACGTCGCCCAGAACAACGGTTGATTCCCATTGATGCTTTGCGACTCTTCATCGGCTTTTCCGAGTAGCGGTTCTCCAGTGACGGAAAGGTCCGCTTGCCGAAGCAGCGAAACTCCGCGTCGGGTGGCGGACGCAAGCGAGGTATGAGGTGTTTCGTTGATCAATTCGCCGATCACGGTGGCGGCGGAGTTGCCGCCGGTGACCCAGCGGCTGAGAGTGATTTCCTTGACCCCGCTGCATCGAAGCGCGGCCAGGGGAAAGAAAATCTCGGAGCCATCGCCGAGCTTGGCCGCGCCGGCTGCTGTTCGGTATCCGGGTAGTGCAACTGTTCTTGGGCCGCCAGCGGGCAAACGCACCCAACCGAACAATTGATCCCACGGTCCGTTGGCGTCGGATCGCGGTGTGGAGGTGCTAGTCGGGATAGTTGTGGTGGCCATCGGCGCGGCAACGTTGGGTGTCAGAGGTGAGGCGACGACCAAGTGTGCCACTCCCAGTCCCACTCGATCGGTCGGCGGCGCTGAGCCGAGGGTCCACTTCAGGGGATCGTCCGCCGCGGCCAGCATCTCCTCGATCATTTGGTCATTCAGTTCTTTTTGACGAGGTGCGAAGAACGTTCCCGCCATCACGGCAACGCGGTTCGCTTCACTCGCCGAACCGACTTCGCGAAGTGCCAAGCCTGGGGTGGGAGCGTAGCTGATTTCGATCGTGTCGGCCCAGAGTTGGCCAGGTGATTCGGGGTCGACGTCGGCGGCGTCTTCGGGCGCGTCGTCGTTCTCTTCGGCTGTCACGTCCGGTCCATCGCTGGCGGGTAACAACTCAAACGGCAAGTACCAAAGCGGGCCGTCCGGAACAATCACCAAATTCTCCAGTCCTGTTTCGTTCCAACCCGAATTGGATGGGAATAGCATCTCTTTCAGTTTGGCGGCGGTGTCTCGCCATGATTCATCATCGGGAAGACGCTTGCCACGAGAGCGGTTGGCGCCGATCTCGGCCAACAGCTTCGAAATCATCGTTGGGATGCGTCGTCCGGCAGGTGAGATCCACCCCGTCGTGTTGCCATCGCGAGAAAGCGTGGCGACCAATCGAGGGCCGTCGACGACAAAGGTCAGCAATCCTGTTCCAGGTGGCAACGACGCGGCGTCTTCGGACGCGACGGGTGGTGGGCAAATCGCGGGAATTCGCAAACGTTGAAGAGCGATCTGCGTGACCAGCGATTCCTGCAGGCTAGCGACCGCGGCGTTGCGAGGTTCGGTGTCGTCCGCGCCTTCGCGAAGGGATGCTTGGACTTTCTGGCGAAGGTCGGCGATCATCGGTGAGGGCTGCACGACCAAGTCCTTTGCCGACGGCCAGAACGATTCCGCCGGGTCGGTCACCAGCGATCGAACGTCCATCAGTCGACCTCGAAGTGGCAATGCGGAAGCCAACCGAGCCGCGTGGATTCGGTCCGTGGATTTGAGCACATCGATGCCGTTGTTTTCTGCGACGGCCAATTCCAATCGGCCGCGGTGCAGAGGCGTTGAATCAAGCCCAATCAACGCGATTGCGTCCACGGGATCTCGTCGCCAGGTTGGCATCGAAACTGGTGATGTGAAGTATGTGAGAAGGCTCTTCGACGACTGGTTGCCGATCGATCGGCCCATCATGGATTGAACAAGACTCAACTGGTAGTGAGAGGGCATCGAGATGACCGGACGATTGCGGTCACGTCGGTTGTTGACGAACTCGTTGAGCGATCCCATCGCATTGGAAAGCTTTCCGTCAGGACCGCCGAGCGATTCGCCCCGGGCAGCCGCGATGCGAGCGGCAACGTAGGCGCCGTAGGCTTCCAAGCGAGGGAATTCCACATCGCGGCGTGATGCGATTTCGATGGCAAGCGTCATGGCTTCCGCGGCCGCGTCAACTCGCCCGGCGCTGATCGCAGCGTCCGCGGCAACGAGATAGCAATGAAGCGAAGCGAGCCGCGATTCGCGAATCAGTGTGCGTCCGGCGAGCAGGGAGGTTTGTTCCACCTTTCCATATTGTTGAGGCCCCGCGGCACCCACGGCCAATTGCAACGCCTCGCCAATGAATTCGTATTGCTCCAAAGCCGCTGCTGAATTGACGGCTCGTTGGCTGGTCGCGACCAAGCCGGATGCGACATTCGGATCCAGGTTCCCGTTGGCATCGCCGGAGACGCCGACCGACATCCCGGCCAGCAACATCAGCGGCGTCATCGGGTGCACCGCACCGCCGAGCGTGGCGTACTTGCCAACTCGATCGACAACCGTTGAGTCTTCTCCGACAGCGATTTGTCCGACGCCACGCATTGCGCCGATCAACGAACGACCGCCTGGCGAATTCAAGCCCTGCGGATACTTGGTCGACTCCATCAGTTCGGCGGCCAAGGGTTCTTGTGCCGACAGTTCTCCCATCACGACACGTCGTCGGTACATCATCAACGCGATTGATCGCATGATCTCGATCGCGTCGATGCGTTTCAAATTTTGACTTTCGATCGCCCCGCCTTGTTGCAGGCGTTGTTCGGTCATGACGTCGCCGCTTCGAAGCATCAATCCTTTTGGAACGGGGGCAAGCCGAACAGCGTTGGCTTCCGGCCAAAGGTTGGTTGCGCCGGCTCGGATCGCGCCGCCTTGATTCAAGCTGGTCCAGTCAATCGCGCCCAACCAACCGCGATTGCGAACCGTGATCTGCATACCGGCGTCCAGGTGCGTTCGGCAAAGCGGGAGGTGCCCCAAGTGCCAGTAGCATTCCGCAAGCATTGCATGGACCGGAATCGCGTCGATCCACTTGCCGTTGATGTCGGTTCGAGAGCTGCGAAGTGCGGACTCGAACGCATTGATCGCGTTCTTCAGGTCGCCGTCGCGATAGATTTCCAGACCGGTGTAGTAGGTTTGCGGCGGGTACTGTTTGCCAGTGTTTGCTCCGCCAAGAACCTGGGCGTGGGTGGAACGCGAAGAAGCGCAGAGCAGTGCTGCGATCATCGCGAGCGAGAGAAGTGTCCAAGATCTTTGAGAGGTTGATGTTGGGTGCACGGTCATGCCAGCAAAGCGATGGGAAGGAAACATGGGTTCCATTCTATCCGCGAAGCCCGATCGGGACGAATGAATCGCTTGCCGGGGGATGAGAGAATCCGTGATCCCTTCCGTGTACAGCAGCCGAACCGGTTATGCTGATTGCATGAATTCCGACGTCGACCATGCCGTTACGCCAAACCCCTACGCGACGGGCCCTCTGGAAGAGGGAGAGGACGAGGACCGCGAGTTATTGCTCGATGACCCCTTGGACGAAAAGCCTTTTCCGTCGCTGCCATACACCGTCTTTCGGTGGACGCTGGTCTGCAGCATTGCGGCGATACCCAGTTTCGTGGTTGGGTTGAGTGTCACACAGGGGCAGGTTCTGGCGATGGTCACTGGGGTAGTGATCTTCGCTGCCGGCTATGTCTGGGCGGACTTGGTCACGCGGGCTCGTCCATGGCGACGTTACCGGAACATGACGATCACTTTGCGGACCGTTTACGTTCTTCGGCTGGTGGCTTCAGTGATTTTTCCCGCGGGAATGTTCCTGGATATGTTCACGGGGATGTTCGCGGTTTTGCTTGTCGGCTCGGTCACGCAGGCAGATGCTACTACCGGGTTTGGTTACATCACCACTGTCTTCACAACACTGGTTCAAGGCATTCTGCTGAACGTGCTTTTGATGGTGCTCGCCCTGTGCGTCTACCCGATCGTACGACTGACGGGACGATCGCGTGAAAGCCGGAAGCGGCGGGAACTTGGCCGCGGCGATCAGACGCCGTCGGAATCCGATTCGGAATCGCTCGCAAATCCTTTGCTGTCCTCGTCCGAGTCATCTTCGTCGGAGCCTTCGTTGCGATAGTAGGTTCGCAAGCTTTTCGGAAGCGGATCGAACGCCAGTTGATCGGGTAGGATTCCCTGTGTCTTGGCCATTCGCAACAGCGACAAGGCGTCGCCATAGCCGCCACCGACCTCGGTCAAGCCTTCCAGCATGGCAGCGAGTGTGTTGTCGACTTCTGCAAAGGCGTCGTCCTTGCCAGCTTGGAAACGACTGATTCGAAGCTGTCCAGATTCTGGAACCGAACGAATCATGATCCCGGAAGGGCCCAAGAAGAACGTTTCGATTTGCAGTGGTTGGACATCGCCAAACAGTACGATCTCGGGTTTACGACGCAGCGAAACGACCACGGCAGGCGTTGCTGTCGATGGGACTTGATACAGTCGGTATGTGCCACGCAAGTTTTGGCCGGCTAGCTTTTGTTTGCCGTCTTCGCGATTGCGGAGCGTGTTGAATCCGCCGTAGCGAGTTTCCAAGCTCGGCTCGTCCATCAATCGCGTCAGGCCTTCGACCACGTTGTGGTGCTGCATGTCTTCGAGTGCTTTCAGGGCCGGAGCACGGAAGGCGGGCTCCGCACGAATCGCCGCGATCAAAGGATCCACCGCTTCTTCGCGATCCAAGTAGGCGAGTGCCTCGGCAGCGTAGAAACGAAGTTCCGGATTGGATGATCGGACAGCTTCCAGCAACGTTGGGATGGCAGGTTCGCCGAGACCTTCCAGTTGCAAAGCAGCGTCAGCCGCTTTAGCCGGCAACTTCATCCGTTCGCCCAGTTCGGTGAGGCGGACTTGCGTGTTGGAGGATTCGGGTGCGACGCCGATTGCTCGGACAACGGCCATCAGTCGAGCGACGTTGTGCCGATAGCGAGGATGGACATCCAACTGAATGAAGTCATCTTCGATCGGTTCTGCGATTCCACGACGGGTTGATCCGTCGAAGAAGTAGAAGCGATTGTTGATCGCTTGGGCGATGGCCGCAGACATTTTGACGTGTTGGAAATCGGGCCGAAGAACCAAGCCGAGCTTGCGATCGCTTTGCACGACGCCGCCGGACAAGATCGAGCCTTGAACTCGTAGGGCACCATCTTCTTCGCCTTCGTGATCGGCTCGGGTCAGCACGGGACCGGTCGCAACGGCCAATACATCGCTGCTGCGAACGGCACTGTCTAGGACCTTTTGGTGACGAAGCCGAGTATCAAGCAACCAACCGCCATGCAAGTCGATCGCTTCGGTCTTGGGTGGTGTCAGGATTTCCAGGTCCAGTGTGTCGCCACGTCGTGCACCTGGGCGAATGGTGCCGCGAACCTGAACGAGTGCGGTGTCGTTGCGTTCTAGGAATTCGTTGGGGTTGGGGATCTCTTTGCGTTTCATTTCCTCCAGCAACATGTCGCGAAAACCCGATGGCAGGGCGGGACCGCCGGTTTCGGGCAGAGCGTTGACGATCGCGACGCCATTGACGCGAACGCTTTGCATGCCGTGAGGGATGGCCGCTTCACGCACCAAATCCGGTGGATCAGGAACCTTGAGCAGCTTGGCCAATTTTGGATTGTTCGCCTCGTCGTTCTGGTCGCGTTTCCAGAATGAACTGCATCCACTAGCAGCGGTCAGCGACAGCGTGATCCACACAAAACCGAATCGGCAGCGTTGGAGAGCGGTAGTTGCGTTCATGAGCGTACGAATGCGTTCGTCGTAAGTTGATTGGCCACGATTACTTGAGGAAGTAACCAATCGGGAGAACGTGGCACAAGAGCAGACCGAAACCGAATTCGACGTCACCAGATCGGTCGTCTTTCGGCGGATCGAGACAATGATTCGACTGCGACGGTGGACACACTGTTAAACTTTCTTGGGAAAGGCGGTCCGTCTGTGGTCCGACCGGCAGTGTTGGATGTCTGCGACTGGACACACGCTTGAACGTTTTGAATTCCTTCTCGAATACATTCCTCCGGCAATTTGAATTGATGCTTGGTTTTTGTTTTCTCCGCGAAGACTGTTTGGTCACGAAACTTCGCCGCCTGAGTGTGCTTTGTGTCATCGTGTGCGCCGGTCTGGCATCACCGCAGAAAGCCGCCGCCACCGAACTCGCGAAAAGTTCGTCTGAGCAAACAAGTGAGGCTTCAACGGAAAATGTCCGCGCCGTTGAGAAGGGTTGGGAAGTTCTGACCCGGAAGCCGTTGCTGCCGAGCGATTTCTCTCAGAAAGTGATCGAAGACATCTGGCGGAGTTGGCCCGACGAGGCTCGTGCGGAGGTGGAGAACGCTTCGCCGGAAGATCGACTGCGATCGATCTACCACCGCTACGGTTTGTCCGAGCGACCGGAACTGACGGTGCGTGACGATGGAATCGCGATGTTCCAAATGCCGAAGGAGCAGGACGTTGTCGGCCCGCCGATGCAGTACGTCGTCGACGAGGACGGTGACTGGACAATGAATTGTCTGTCCTGTCACGGAGGTTCCGTCTATGGCGTGCCGACGCCCGGTGCACCCAACAACCGCTACGCCCTGCAGACACTCACCGAAGAAGTTCGTGGGACCAAGTTCCGTCTGGGCAAACCACTGGGACGAATGGAGTTGGGATCACTGGTCATTCCATTGGGCACAACGAATGGGACCACCAATGCAGTGGTCTTTGGAATGGGGCTGATGCAGTACCGGGATTCGCATCTGAACGTCGTTCCGAACACGCCTCAGGCTTTTGTTCATCATGACATGGACGCTCCACCGTGGTGGCACTTTCACAAACGCCCGTATCTTTACATCGATGGATTTGCGCAAAAGGGGCATCGCGGCTTGATGCAGTTCACATTGGTCCCCGAAAATGGCCCCGATTTCTATCGCGATCACGAAGACGACTTCCGAAACGTTTTCGCCTTTTTATCGTCATTGCGTGCACCGAAGTATGACGGCCCGATCGATGAAGACCTCGCCGACACCGGGCGGCATTTGTTCGAACAAACTTGCTCGCGATGTCACGGCACCTACGGGGGAGACGGCGGAAGTTATCCGAATGAAATGGTTGCGATCGATGAGATCGGTACTGATCCGGTCCGCTTCAAGGCCCTTTCGCGCGAAGGTCGCCAGAAGTACGCCGATTCTTGGTTCGCTGAACTCGAACCGGGAAAATCTCAAGAAACGCTGGTCAGTCCCGAAGGTTACGTCGCGCCACCTTTGGATGGTGTTTGGGCCAGCCCACCGTATTTTCACAACGGCAGCGTTCCGACTCTGTGGCACGTGCTTCACCCCGAGGAACGTCCCACTGTTTGGCGACGATCCGAAGAAGCGATCGATCATGACCGCGTTGGTTTTCAGTTCGAACTGGCCGAGAAAGCCCCTGTCTTTCAGCCCGATGTGCTGATTCGGCGCAGCTACTTTGACACACGCCGGTTCGGTAAAAGTGCGGCGGGGCACGACTATCCAAACGAATTGAACGAAGCGGAGAAGCGAGCCGTGTTGGAATACCTCAAAACCCTCTGACACTCTTGCCGCGAATCCACTGAATTTGCTAATGACGAGCCAAACAACTCGCTCGTATCGTTTCGATTCAGGAATTGGTTCCGATGAACAGTTCGCTTCGCCTCGGATTGATCGCAATCCTCGCCGTGGTCTCCTCCGGCCTCGTTTCGCCATCGCCCGCCGTCGCTCAGACCAACCCGTTTTTGCGGATGTTCAAACGCGGAGACAAAGTTCAGGTCGACACGACCACGACCTACAACCTGACTCAAGAAGACGGGCCCTGGTTGATCCTCGCTCATACATTTGTCGGAGCTGGTTCGAAAGAACGAGCCGAACGTTTGGCGTTGGAAATTCGTCAGGAATTGAACCTGCCTTCGTATGTCTACGAAGAAAACTTTGACTTCTCGGGCGAAGTGGAAACTCCCACGTCCACCATCCAAGTTGCTGGCGGATCGACCCGCACTCACCAACGTCGGATGAAGTACGCCAACAGCATTCAGTACGACGCACACGCGGTTCTGGTCGGTGAATACGACCACGCCGAGCACCCGCAAATCGCGGATGACTTGAAACGCATCAAGTCGGCCAAGTTGCCCGTCTTCGGTGACAAAAAAGAAATGGCAGCGGAGACAGATTATCGAAACCCGGTCACCGCGGTCAAAGCTCTGCACCGTCAGTTTGTCAGTCGCAATGGCGACAAAGATCGCGGCGAGATGGGCAGTGCCTTTTTGACTCGCAATCCAATGTTGCCGGACGATTTTTCGCACGCACCGGAAGTGGACTCGTTCGTGCGAAAGCTGAATGAGGACAAGCAATTCAGTTTGCTGGAGTGCGATGGCAAATTCACCGTCGTCGTTCGCACCTTTGAAGGATTCAAAACCATCGTCGATGGAAAGAAGGAGAAGAACTTTCAGCCCAACATCCATCGGCTGGACCGCATGGCAATCGATGCCAACAAAATGGTGGTTGCACTCCGGAAAGATGGCCAGGAGGCTTACCAGTATCATGACCGAACCCGGTCGATCGTGACGATCGGAAGCTTCGAGACGCTTGGCTACGATCTGCCCGGCGGAGGATTCGAATACACTCCCGAAATCAAAGCGATCATGTCGAATTACCGAGCATTCAATGTCGATCCTAGTATCGCCAACCAGGTCAAGAACAGGACCAGCGATGGTTTGGCGGCCAAGCACATCGAGAACATCCCGTTCGATGTTCAGCCCACTGCGATTGCGATTCCAAAAGCAAGCAAACGCAGTTTCTACAGCGCCGCTGTTGGACGCTGATCCGAATGTTTGATCTCGTTCTCGGAACTGGCAACGCGAAAAAGCTCGTCGAGCTTCGAATGATGTTGCCGGAAGACTCGATCGCTTTGACCGCCTTGTCTGAGATTGACGATGCGATCGACGTGGTCGAAGATGGCGAAACGTTTTCCGCGAACGCGGCAAAAAAGGCGACTGAGCAAGCCAAGCATTTGAAACGATGGGTGCTGGCTGAAGACAGTGGGCTATCCGTTGATGCCTTGAAGGGCGAACCGGGAGTCTATTCGGCACGTTACGCCGGAACTCATGGCGACGACGAAGCCAACAACGAGAAATTGTTGCGAGAATTGGCCGATGTTCCCGTGGACCGTCGCGGGGCCCAATTCAATTGTCACCTGTGCCTGTCCGATCCCGACGGCAACGTTCGGTTGGCTGAGTCAGGAATCTGTCGCGGCCGAATCGCGATGGAACGAAGCGGCGGCGCGGGATTTGGATACGACCCGTTGTTCGTGATCCCGGAATACCACAAGACATTTGGTGAGCTGAACTTGACCGTGAAGCGTGCCCTCAGTCATCGCTCGCGAGCCCTGCGGATTTTCATCCCGCAGTTGCTGCGTCTCGTTCAGTCAAGTTCGACTTCCGCGTAGGTCTCTTCACTTTCCCAAAGGCGGACCTTGTATGCGGTCGCGCCGGAGTCGCCCAGAATCTTCGGGCAAATTTGCTCCAGGAAATGCTTGGCCATGTTTTCGGCGGTGGGATTGCTGTCCAGCTCATAAATGCGATGGGGCTCGGAGCTGCGAATCGCGTCCAAGCCGTTTTGGTCTTTTTCCCACAGCACGAACGTGTGGTCCCAGTTCTCGTCGATCCAGTCTTTGCAACGAGTCTTCAGTTGTTTGAAGTCCAGGATCCGACCCACCGCGTCTTGCTCCGCTCCGGTCACGTAGACCTCGAGAACGTAGTTGTGACCGTGCAGGTTCTGGCATTTTCCTTCGTGCCCGACCAATCGGTGACCGGCGCAGAACGAAAAGCGTCGCATGATTCGAATGGACAAATGCGGGTTTCCTAGATCGTAGGGCGTTTTGGACGGGTGGGAGGCGTGATTTTTACCGCCAGTCAAACTGCCGGCTGCCGCGATTCATTTTGCGGACGGCGGTCGCAGTGACATCATTGACGACCGCAAAGGTGGCAGCGGAGCCGCTTGCGTTGTTTCGTTGCGTGTGTCGGCAAAGGGTTTCTGATCGAAATGACTTTGTCGACCCCCACAATCCGATCCAAGAGAGGAATGGGATTCGTTTCGTCCCAGGATTCGCGTGATTCTGTATACACTCGGTTGGCGAAAGGTCTCTCGGCTGCCATAATGAGCGTTCCCCCTTCACTGGAGGTCCCCTGGTGGAAACTGAACCAGCATTGAGCGTGCCAAATTGAGCACGCGTTGGTGCCAGCGTCGTCGACCCGGTGTCTCCATCCTTCCTGCCTATGACGGAGCCCATTCTCGGTGGCCAAGTTTTTGCTTTCCCCTTTGCGTTTGGCTGTCGGATGGGGAATCTCACCCCGGCTGCTCGGAACGATCGCGGTGGTCATGCTGACCCTTCTCCGTCTCACCGTCGGCTGGCACTTCATCAGTGAAGGCATCGACAAATACCAGGCTGGGAATTGGTCCGCGAAACCATTCTTTGCCAACGCTCGTGGCCCCTTCGCCGGACATTTCCGCCAAATGGTGTGGGATTACGACGGCACGATGCGGCTGGATGTTGACCAAACCAAGATCACTTGGGCCTACTATCGCGATCAAATCTCCGATCACTACGGATTTGATGAAAAGCAAGAGGCAGAAGCGCACAACAACTACAGCATTGCTGCGAAGCAATACGAGCAGGTTCTTCAGCTCAATGCGAACGAGGTCCAGGAGTTTGAACTCGGGCTTGAACGCGTCGAAGAACTCGACGGCGACTCGGTTGCGTCGGGCGTCAGCTCATTAAGCGGGCAACGCGAAAGCGTTCGCAAGGAGTTGTCGCAGAAGATCGCTCCAGTGTTTTCTCAAATCGATGCGATCTGGGAAAACTACGAAATCGCACAAAACAAAGTCGCTTCGGAGGAACAACGTGAGCAACGTCTTGCGTATCCACTTGTGCGTCCACGCTTGCAGATGATGGACACCAGCGTGATTGATTCGATCGTGCCTTACTTTGACATGCTGGTGGGCTGGTGCCTGCTGCTTGGGCTGTTCACACCCGTAGCCGCGTTAGCAGCAGCCGGTTTTCTCGGTTCAGTCTTCTTGAGTCAGTATCCACCGGTGACCGGGCCGACATCCAGCAATTATCAGCTGATCGAGTGCATGGCTTGTCTGGTGCTTGCCGCCACAGGCGCTGGTCGTTTCGCCGGCCTCGATTTCTTTCTGCATCTCATTATTCGAAAATTCAACGGCGACAACGCCGCAACTGCGTGACCGGGAGTCCTAGCAAATGGTAGATAAACTCAACGCCGATCAAAAAGAAGTCGGCTCACACAATTACTATTCCGCCGTCGGCAGTTACTACGACGTCAACCGTCGTGACTTCCTGCGTGGCATCGTTGCCACCGGTGCCGTCAGTGGTGCCGGCCTTGGTGCGGCTTACTTCGGTTACGGAAAGGTCACCGACCCCGTCCGCGTTGCGGTCATCGGAACCGGTGACGAAGGAAACGTTCTAATCGGCGGCTGCAACCCCGAGTATGTGGACGTCAAAGCAATCTGCGACATTCGTCCCTTCAGTCAATTCCGTGCTTTCCACGGTGACTGGTCTTCTCCATCGGCTCTGAAACGCCGCCCGGGTTTGATCAGCGTTGCTGGTTACAAAGACGAAGCGGAAGCTCGTAAGAACGTCAAGGTTTACGACGGATCCAACGGCGGCATCATGGCTTGCCTTGACGATCCCGATATCGAAGCGGTGATCATCGCATTGCCACTTTGGTTGCACGCTCCCGTCGCCGCTCAAGCGATGGAACGTGGCCTGCACGTGCTGACTGAAAAGCTGATGGCACACAACGTGGCTCAGTGCAAAGTCATGTCGCGAATGGCCGGCAGCATGGAAGACAAGAACGGCAACCCGCTGCACTTGGCGACCGGTCACCAACGTCACTACAACGTGAAGTACCAAGACGCGATCAACCTGATCCGTTGGGGATTGCTGGGCCAACTGCACCATATCCGTGCTCAGTGGCACCGTAGCAATGTGCCAGGTGCGGACAGCTGGTCGATGCCGATTCCCGGTGGCGAAATGGTCAACGGAAAGAACTTCGACAAGATCGCCAAGGACATCGAGTACCGCAAAAAGAAGCTTTCGGAAACGACTGATCCGGACGAGATGATTCGTCTGCAGATGGAAATCGAGCAGTGGACGGCTTGGGACGCGGACAAGAATGTCGATCCGAAAGAATTCGGATACGAAGGTTTCTCGGTCGGCGACAAAACGTTCAGCGCGATGGAAGAACTCCACCGTTGGCGATTGTTCAACCGCACGGGTGCCGGCCTGATGGCGGAACTCGGTAGTCACCAGCTCGACGCCGTGAGCATCTTCCTCAGCTCGTTGCGTGATGACAAGAAGAAGGTTCATCCGCTCAGCGTTCATGCGGTTGGCGGACGCCACATCATGCCGGTTGACCGAGAAGTCGGTGACCACGTCTACTGCATGTTTGAGTTCCCTGGGCCGGAATACAGCAGCACCTTCGACGTCGGTTATTACGACCGCGTGGAACGTTACCCCAACCCGGAAAGCCCCGGAAACGGTCCCGTTGCCGGTTATGAAACCGATCCGAACAAGAAGGTTGTTGTGACCTACTCGTCGATCAACGGCAACGGATTTGGTGGCTGGGGCGAAGTTGTCATGGGCACGAAGGGAACGTTGGTCCTGGACAAGGAAACCGACGTTTATCTCTACCGAAACAGCGACACCAGCAGCAAAGCCGGTGTGGTCAAGAAGGATGCTGGATTCGCATTGGACACATCCGCCAGTGGCGACTACGCCGCGCCGGTTGCCCAAGCTGCTTCGTCCGGTCCTGTCAGTCGTGGTTACCGCGAAGAGATTGAGCACTGGGCCTACTGCATCCGCAACCCTGACGGTGAAAACAAACCTCGCTGTTACCCCGAGGTCGCAATGGGCGACGCGGTCATCGCGTTGGGAACCAACGTGGCTCTGAAGCGTTCGGCCAAGGGCGAAAGCGGTTATCTGCAGTTCAAGGAAGAGTGGTTCGACATCGACAACGATGCGACTCCAGACGATAGCGACATCGCTGCGGAAACCGAGTTCATGAAAAAACCTGTGGCATAGCCCCCAGCAAATTTCCAATGACGAACAACACGGCGGCCTCTTGGTCGCCGTGTTTTTTCATGGAATCCCGACACGCAATGCCTCCCGTACGATGGCCTTCCAAGGCCCTCGAATTGGAAACCCGACGCGTCAGCGAGGCCAATGCGGCATGCCCAACGCCGGCCCCGTCCGGGGCGACCTTTTGTTTATTGTGATCGCTCTCGGGGCTTCCGCCCCGATCTAAGCAAGTCGGCCCCATCCGGGGCGAAGATTGCGGCCGAGTGCTCTCCGGTTCGTGCCCCGCATCGCCTCAACCGCCCTGATTTTTCAAATTCCAATTGTCAATTTCACTTTTTCAATCGATCCCCCATCTCATCGCTCGCCACCTCTCGCCGCTCCGCGGCTTGTCCGAGCAAGGGGGTGACGCCCGAGACCTCGGGTTGAAAACCCGAGGCTGACAACTGCCACCGCTCCGCGGTTATTCGCCCCCCGAACACACCCAGTCGCGGAGCGACGGAATCCGAATGCCTTGGGTTTTCAACCCAAGGTCATACTTGGCGACAGACCGACGAGAGCGCCCGCATGATCGTCTCGGATGACCAAGGCAAAACCTGGTCATGTCGCGGAGCGTGCAATGTCCCGAAAGATGTGCGGGCTTTCGATGAGCACATGTTCGTTGAGCGGAACGGCAAATCGATCTTGCTGCTTGCTCGTACCAACTATGGGATTGGCGAGAGCGTTTCGACCGACCGAGGCAAGACTTGGCCCGAGCTGACACCGTCGGAAATTGTTCACCCCAGTGCCCGCTTCTTCATTCGAAGGCTCACGTCGGGCAACCTTCTTTTGGTCAAACATGGGCCCATCGATCAGAAAACCAGTCGTTCGAATCTGATGGCCTTCATCTATGACTGCCACCGAACAAGTGACCGGCACGTTCTTCTCGCGAGCTTTCGAGAGGAAGATGCCGCTTCGGGGAAACCAGTCACGGGCTCGGTGAAATTGCGACAGGTGGTCAGCGACGCATCCGGAGAATAGCTCGGTGTTCTTGCCGCTTTTGAATGAAGCGGAGTGTGGCGGAACCCACTGGATATCACAAACGATTTGCGACACGGTGGCCTCGGGGCGCCGTTTTTTTGTGGTGGTTCGAAATCGGACTGCTTCGACGTTCCGGCGGCGGTCGCTAGGATTGATCGAGCCAGGTCAAAACCCTCGACCTTTGAAGCAACTCGCCCGACTCGGCCGCATGCTGCGGATCAATTCAGCCAACACGACAAGCTCACACGAGAACCTGAATCATGCCATCCACATGTCGACTGTGTGTCTCCGCCCCTACGCGTTGCCGATTCGCGATCCTCTTTTCAATGATCTTTAGCTTCGCGGTTGTGTCAGCCCATCAAGTCATCGCGGCGGACGAACCACCGAATATCCTGATCATCTATGCCGACGATCTCGGATATGGAGACCTGTCTTCGTACAACGAAAGCTGCGCGTACGAGACTCCTCACTTGGACCAGTTGGCAGCTGCGGGCATTCGGTTCACGGACGCGCACAGTCCTTCGACCATCTGCTCACCGTCACGCTACGGATTGATGAGCGGTCAATGTGTCTTCCGCACGGGACGCCGATCGACTGCATTCGAAGGAGCCAGCGGTCCCAGTTATTTGAAGCCTGATGATTTGACGATTGCCGAGATGCTCCAGCGGGCAGGGTACAAAACCGCGATCTTCGGCAAGTGGCACCTCGGACTGACTTGGTACGGCAGTGACGGAAAGCAACTTCGTGGTGGCTTCAAGGACGTCACTGAAATCGATTACGAACGCAGCACGCCATTGATCGATGGGCCCAACAACCAAGGCTTCGACGAGTCATTCGTGACTCCCAATTGCCCGACCACGGATCCGTTGTATCTGTACATCGAAAACGGCATGGTCCCGGTGCCAGCCAATCAACGGCACAAACGCGACACGCTTCCGAACCCGGGCGGAAAGTGGCGATGGGACAACGATGAAGGTTGGAAAGCACCGGGCTACGAGTTTGTCGAAGCGGACATTCTTTTCTTCGACAAGACCCGAGAGTTTCTCGACCGTCATGTTCAAGAGTCGCCGGACCAGCCCTTCTTCGCAGTTGTCTCCACCCAAATCGCTCACGCACCTGTGCTGCCGGCCAACCAATTCTCGGGTTCCACGCAGGCCGGTGCCCGTGGCGATTTTGTTGCTGAACTCGACACGCTCACTGGCGATCTGCTCGATCATTTGAAGGAGCTCGGCGTCGATGACAACACGCTGGTAATCTTCAATTCCGACAACGGTCCTGAAACCATGCATACGGTTTGGATGCGTGAAGATCACCAGCATGACGCTGCCGGAGGATGGCGTGGGATGAAACGGGACGCTTGGGAAGGCGGCCACCGCGTTCCCATGATGATGAAATGGCCCGGCCACATTTCGCCCGCTCGCGTGTCGGACCAACTGATCAACACGACCGATATTTTCAAAACGCTCGCGGCCGTCGCAGACGTGGACTTGCCCGAAGACGTTGCCCTGGACAGCTTCAACATGCTTCCGGAACTGCTGGGCCAAGTCCCCGAGGGCGAGTCCGTTCGTCCTCACATGATCACGCAAAGTTTTCGCGGAGAATTTCAACTTCGGGTTGGCGACTGGAAGTACCTCGACCACGCAGGCTCAGGCGGCAACAACTACAACGACCCAACGCTTCAGCCCTATGCCAAAAAGGAACCCGAGCCAAACTTCCCCGGTCAGCTTTACAACTTGAAGCAAGACCCTATGGAAACAAACAACCTCTACGAGCAAGAAGCTGAAAAACGAAAAGAGATGCAAGCCTTGCTCAAATCCATCGTCGAGTGAAACCGAACAGAGTGAGCTCCGCCACAAAACTCACTGTTCATCCGAGTGGATCGCGAACTTCTTGAGCCGAACGCTTGATTCACTGCCTGCACCTCCGCTGTGCAACATCACGATGACCCTGTTGATCGGAGCGTTCGAGTGGTCTGACATCGACACAATACGATCTTGCTGTTCACCTTCAGGACGCACCATCATAAAGAATCGCTTGTCCCGACGAGCGATTCGCAAGGCCGTGGCGGAGGTCACGGTGTGTCGTTCGGTTCCGTTGAACCAGTCACTTCCATCCGGCATTCTCACTCTCGCGTAGCCTTCCGCTTGGACGATCCCGGGTGCATTCAACCCCAGTATCGAATTGACTCTGATGATTGGTTCGGACGTCGGCTGAACCTCGATCGCAAAGATGGCCTGCTGGCCCTCTCCCGCGCTCGCCAAACGGAGTTCGTCGAATTCCAGACGGAGATCGAAATCACCGTCGAAGGGCATTCGCGAGACGAGAGCACTCGCACCCCAGTTGATCGTTCCGACGTTTTGCAATCGAAGACCGCCGTCAGCTTCGTTCCAAGGTCTTGTATCACTCAGTCTTGCAAACATCTCCGGATCGGGTGCGGCTTTCGTGAAGTCATGCACATACGACTTCTTCAACTGCTTCTTTGAGTCGTCCAACTGGTTTCGCAACGCTTGCATGTCCGGCAGAGCAACTCCCGTGATCTGCTCTGCACGCACACTCACGCTCGTCCATGTCGTTGATGCAGAACCACCTTTCGATCCAAACACTTTCAAGGTGATGCCTCCCGCGTTCAAGGGGCCACGGCCGACTGGATCAGTCGACAGAAGTCTGAAAGTTGCCGAATCGTTTTCAGCGAACAAGTAATGAACCGTGGTGCCCAAACGAACCATTCGAAACACTCCCGATGTCGCTTCGTTCGCCACCCAATGGTCTTTTGCTCGCTGAGCTTGGTGGCCGGCATCCGTCATCGGAGAAAATCGGGTGCGTAACTTTTGCTCCTTGTTATCCCAACGGTGCCGAGCGACCCGAATTTTCTGACCGTCACTCGGCAAGTACGCAAGCATCTCGAGAGCCCCGTCGCCAACGTTTGCATGTTCAAAGTTCTCGAAACTTGCTCGCAGATCAAAGTCGCCGTGAACCTCAAGCCAAAGAGGCAGAGCGGTGCTTCGGCGATCGCCCGCTGCCATCGCGATGCCGTTCTCCTCAACTGTGATCGAGCCGCCTCGCTGGATGAAATCGCTCGAGTCAAAATCCAGCTTGCGAAAATCCTGCTCGTAAAATTGTGGCAGCGCAGACGCCAACTCTTCCATTTCCGCCGTATCCGGCCTCACGCGGTGATGCTCGCCAAACACTTCGTCTACATTTGGCCAGTCACCTGACCATCGCAAGTTTCGAACTCGAACGTTGGTTTTGTCCGCGAAATGGAACAATCCGAACTGCCGCTGGTTCCATGGTTCCAGCGTTCGCTCGATGATCGGGACTCCATTCAGTAGCAGCTGAACCTCGTCACCTCGAAGTTCCAATCGCACACGGTTCCATGAGTCGTTCTTCAAGGCAACCTGGGAACGCCTCTGATCTTGCTTCGCCACAACCGCTCTATTCGCGGGTGAAAGATTGCCCGGCTGAAACGCACCGTCCGTCACCCAGTGAACATTGACGCCATCGGGTTCGAGCATCAGAGCCATTCGATCGATCGTCGGGTGGACCGACGCTTCTCCCTTTGCGTAGAAGAACTCATATTCGATCGAGCCGTCTTCCATCATTGGCCGGTGATACACCAGCAGACTCTCTAGATTGGATCCCGCGAGTTCGCGTTGTGCTGCGTGTTGAACCTCGAACGAAGATCCCGATTCTTGAACCGCAACGGATCGCCATGCAGCCGAGTCGCTGGGATTATCAACAGGCTCATCGTAGTAGCTGTACCAACCAACCAATTTCGATGAATTGACCATTGCAATGTTAGAAGGGACCTCTGGTGATCCCGAAATGGTGAGGTTGCGAATGGCGCCATGGCTCAATCGATGCGTTCGCACGGCCAGCCAAGGAAAATGGCCGTCCGCCAAGTCGTGCTGCAACAGCAACCTTCCGTTGATGAAGTGGCGACAAACACCATCGCGGACCGAGACTCGGCAGCTCAACCAATCGTCCGGTGGGCTCATCGGTGGATCGAGAGGCAGCATTGTTTGGCTGCGGATGCCACCGATCTCAGCTTGGCTTCTCGAAGAATGGTGCGAAGCGAAAACACCACCGTAAGCGACTTGCGATTCTTTGAAGTTGAAACCAGTCACCTCACATTCGATTTCGAAATCTCCGGTCAGAGGTGATGGGAAATACAAGTAGTCATTGTTGTGCCCGGCGAGCTTGTGCACGGACTCTCCCGCGGGCCGCCACATCGCCTCAGTGAATCCGTTGCCTCGCGAATTGGCGGACACGACCGCGGCGGGATGCCACGACTCGAATGAATTGTCGGTTGATTCCAGCGAAGGTGAGTCGCTTCGGTTACTCAGTTGAAGTTTTGCAAAAACACCGAACGCATAGACGTCCCAGGCAGCGTTTTTGTCCCAGCTCAAGTTCTCGATCTGAAACGAGTAGATGCTGGTGACAAACTCGAGAAACTCATCGCTGCGAAGTTTGGCTTGCATCCCGTAAGCCAATGCCAATATCTCAGGCCAGTCCCGTTCATCGACGTCTGGCTCTCGCTTCCGCACGGACGTCGCCAGAGCGGCCAGAATTGGTGATGAAGACTCTTCTCGTCTTGCCAGTGGCTTCGAAGCGGAGTCCGCGATGTCGATCATGAACCGCAAGGCAAGTTTCGCTCGCGATTGCTGCGGATCCATCGGATACGTGATTGCTTGAACACGCTGGCGAAGTTCCGGCAGGCGTCCGGTTTGTTTCGCGACCGAGAGGAGAAAAAAGACGGGCGATGCGATGCCGTCGACGACGCTGTCCTCAGGAGCCAATTCGGAATTCGCGATCGGGTCGATTTGCACGAATCGAGAATTCATGCGAAACGAACGACGTGATTCTGATGCCAAAACCCAGTCGGTCAGAAAGTCGAATCGGTCGGTTGCTGATAGCTTCGACGCCTCTTGAATGACGCCATCCACACTCAGCGAAACGACGTCTTGTTCAAGCGAGAACAAATGCTTCAAAGCTGATTCGTCCGACGCGTTTCCGTTCGAACGCTGTGGCATTGCGAATGCCGGGAATGCAATCAGCAACGCGGTGAAGACAGCGGTGCGATACCTTCTTGTAGACGTCATCGATCACATCCTGGGGAAGTAGGATAGTTCAGAATCAAAGGCGCCCGCCGCATGTCTAGGCTCTCGCTTGGTTCAAGCGGATTACGGCGAGTCGTCAAAGCATCTCACTGTGACGATTGTACGCCAGCACATGACCCACGTCACATCGCGAACGGCGTAGCCGGTTTGTGCCACCATAAGAGTCTTCTCCCAACGCCTGACCCGATTGCAACACGGTTCGCCGAAACGGAAGGCTTGGGAGACGCTCTCGGTCTGCTATAGCAGTGGATTGATGATCACCGAGTATCTACGCAAGGGTTTTCGGGGATGTAAGCCGTGCGAATGTCAGCCGTTTGGCGTTGGCCACGGTTACTATGCACAACCAGGGCTAACAACCAAACGGCTCATGGGGTCAACCACAATTATTCCCGCCTCCTTGCTTACCAAGAAAAAATGCTACTGAGGGATTTGGAAGAGCGGGCGGATTTCGACAGTGCCCTTTTTCGCCGGCGGAATTTTGGCGGCGATTGAGATGGCTTCGTCGAGGTCTTCTACGTCCGGGATGACGAACGGAATTCCTGCATCGCGAATCTTCGCTTTGCCACGCACAATCCGCTGCGCCATTGTCGTCGGAGTGGTCAAGAACGCGCGAGCAATCTCATCGGTGGTCAGCCCGCACACTTCGCGAAGCGTCAGCGGAACCTGGATCTTCAAATCAATGGCAGGGTGACAGCAGGTGAAGATCAGCCGCAGTCGGTCATCCTCAATCACGGCGTCGCCGCGCTGCGTGTTGGAGTCAGTGACCTGTTGCAAACGAACGGCAACGTCCGGGCCCATCGATTTCAGCTTTTCGCGGCGACGGATCGTGTCGATCGCCTTGAATCGGCCAGTCGTGATCAGCCAAGCGATTGGCGTTTCCGGGATCCCTTCGTCCGGCCAACGCTCCATTGCAGCCGCAAAGGCATCCTGCATCGCATCGTCGGCCAAATCCAGATCACGAAACGCGCGAGCCAGCGAAGCAAAAACCTGCCGAGATCCTTCGTGGAAAATCTGCTCGATCTGCTGATGAATCGGTTGAGTCATGCCAGCGATTCTCGTCGCAACACACTCGTTCGGAAAGAGAGGGTGTTGCTTTCATCACACAGCGGTCCGCGAACTCGCCGGCGCTCAATACTCGCCGATCACGTTGCGATCGTTCTTACGACTGAGGTTGATGTAGATCTCGGACGAAACTGAATCGGTCAACGTTCGTGTGGATCCGTCCGCAAGGACGATGGTTACGAGGCCGGGGTGGAAGCTGTAAGGCGAAGCTTCGTTATCAACGTTGATATATTGCTCGCAAGTGTCACAGCCCTTCACCAGCCCGTCATCCGACCAGTTGTAGACACCAACGCCGTTGTTCCCAGCCCACGGACCGTAGCTGTAAAACTGCGCGTTTGTGGGTGGAGGTTGTTGCCGGCCCATTTTCCAATGTCCAGGCTTGCCGGACATTTCGAACAGCAAGATTGTGTTGCTGGTTCCATCAAGAATATCAGCAAACCGACTGCCTTTTTCATTCAAAATGCCACAGTCGGAATCGAACACGTGGACCTTGTCGCCCGTGGGAGAGTCCTGCAGATAGTGCATCCCTCGGACACCTTGATAGTCCGTTGCCATTCCCGTGATATCGGGAAGCATGTTGACGTCAGTGGTCCAGCCAACCTTCCATCCCGCGTAAATCGGCATCGTCCGTTCGCCAGGTGCGGAAGGGCAACTGAAGGAAGGGACTTGCCGATTGACAGCCGGTTGATTGGCGATGTCATCAAAGCCGTAGTGTTGATTGTAGGTGTCGTGAAGATTCGAACCTTCGATGTATGGCAGGATCATCGCCAGGAATCCGGTCACCACTTTGGTCGGATTTCCAGTGGAACCAGTTCCGTCGTAAACCAGTCGACCCGGTGGCAATGTTCTCAGAGCACTGTGGTAATTGTGGCAGGCCAGCCCAATCTGCCGCATGTTGTTGCTGCATTGCAACCGGCGGGCAGCTTCGCGTGCCGCCTGAACTGCCGGCAGCAACAATCCAACTAAAACGCCAATGATGGCAATCACGACCAGCAATTCAACCAAGGTAAAAGCTGAACGGCGGTGCTGGTTCTGTTTGGCAAACCCCATGCGTTTCCTCCGCGAAAGAAAGATGTCAACAGTTTGTTGTCACGTTCCTGGCTGGCGGAGGAAAAGTGGTCGATACCGACTCTTCCGGGCTGGCTTGGTTATTGCAACTGAGAATTGGTTTCAAAAGTACACCATGAGGTTGCATGCTGCAAGTCTCGGTGAGGCTGTGCCAAGGCAAATGACTCTTTCAAAACGCATCAGCTGGTCGATTGCCGTTGCGTCAGGTTTCGTCGCAGAAAGCATTGCGAATGCACTTCGGCTGATCTTTGAAAACACCATGGATGAGTTGCCTTGGGGGCAGATTCAGGATCTCACCACTGCCCAAGTCGCAGCTTCAAAGCTTGGTGGAGGCATAGAAGCCCATCATGCTGTAGTACATGAAGGCAGCCGTTAAGACACTGACCGCAATGACGCCGCTCCCGATCAGTCGTGTTCGTTTGATCTGCCACCACATCACTAATCCGGTCACGCCCCAAGTGACCATCGCGATCGCCATCGCGTCGATGAAAAAGGACCAAAGACGACGGCCATTCCAGTGTGGTGGCTGACCGTGCGAAGTATGCAATCGCACAAAGAACTGACGCGGTGAATAACCGTCCTCGCCGGTGTACTCGGTGACGTCAACGTGCCCGTCGCGAAGGACGTAGGTAACGCGAACCGGCACGTCATCGACCGTGGCCAGAAAGTTGAGTTTGCACCAACCAAGTGGCTCGATCTTTTCGTTGGGTTGCAAGCCGGCGGCACTCACCACTGTGGGGACGGTTTGCTCCGCAATCTCCATCGGATTAGGAGAAATATCGACTCGGCGAATCTCGCTCAGGACTGGCCGCATCGGTTCGCGATTTGGCGGATATGTTGCCACCCACGATGACTTGTTGACTGGGTTCAAATGGACGGTGTGTCGAGTCTCGCCATCTTTCCATTGAAAGCCAATTTCATTGGTAAATTCGGGGGCATGGTTGGGATTCAGTTCAATCGTCGACTCGGGAGATCCTTGACGCAACGCGTCAACAACTTGCTCTGCCAATGCGGATTGGTTCGGAAAATTGGACCAGCCCGATTCAGCCAACTGGTTCGCGCCAATCTGTTGCGAGACAGCCTCGGGGAACAGTCCCGAGTGATTCAGCATGGCTCCGGTTGCACCGTACAGAAACACCCATGGCAGAAGAAACAAACCGACGTACAGGTGGGCCCGCCGCGCGAGAATCAGGAATTTGCTTCGGGTCTTTCGCGGGCTTCGTTTCTTTGTTGTGGCTACTTCGTTCTGAGTCTTCATTTACTTGTTCACTAGTGATGCCGGAAGCCTGTCAGTACGTGCGGCAATGGACCATCGGATTGGTGCGGTGTCGAGTCATTCACCAACTGGAAGTCGAAGACAACAGCCGGTCGCGATCTTTGCGATCACCTTGGGAGGGTGCCTTCGTCGTTGCTGTAGCTGATCAGAGATGCAGGAATTCAAAATACGCAACATTTTTCGCAGGATCGATGAAAAGCAGAATCGGCTCGCTTCCATGCCGTTCGAATTTGGGAGCATCTTCAGGAACTTCAGATGGCGTGTACCAAGGCGGAAGACCAAAGGTTTGGATCGGCTCGGCATTTGGGTTTCGCGTGAGATCATGTTTCTTGATGAGCACGGTAAGGTCATCGATCGCGTTGAAGCGGAATCGGAAGTGATGTGAGAAATCGATTCCTTGGTCGGTGTAGTGTTGAATGTCATTGAACGCCGACGCATCTTCGTGAACGATGGTCTCGAACCAATTCTGTGCTTCCTGCGGTGACGATTCCCCCGGGCGAGATAGCAAGAAGAAAAGGCCGCCGGACGCCAAGATAGCAATGGCAGCCAAGCCGAAGCTCGTTGAGATGATGTAGCGCATGCACTTTTGCTCCTGCTCACATCGGGCCTGATTGATTAATCTGAGATTCCTCTTTTGCGGCGGCTTCGGCTTTGGGCATCAGTGGCAGCGGGATATCCTGAAGATCTGCGTCGACCGTCTCAAAAGCGATATGACTTTGACGCACCCGCTTTGTTCAGTTGAACCGCCAACCTGAAGGTGAATTCGCATTCTTACGACTTTGCTGATTCAGGCAAGGTGTTGCAGCCAATCTCTGGCTGAGCATCCAAAGCAACCGTAAGGATCGAGACGCGGCATCACATCAGGACTTCGCGAAGCTGTTCCAGTCGGGCGATTCGCAGGTTTTGCTACGGAAGGTCCGGACGCGGGGAGTCGATCTCTCGCATCAAGATTTGTTTCAGTTCCTCTACCTTTTCCGGGTAGCCAGATGCCAGATTGGTGCGTTCTTCGTTATCTGTGGAAATGTCGTAGAGCTGAAAGACTCCCTGCTTTCTGTCCGCTTCCACGAGTTTAAGTCCTTCGCCCGTGATCAAGGCTCGACTGCCCATTGCGTTGAAGCGATTGTTGATGACGACAAAATCATGTTGCTCCGGTTGCTCTTGTCCCAGCAGAGTTGGCAGGTACGAGATTCCGTCCTTTCCGTTTGGCTTGTCTTCCCCGACCAAGTCCGCCAGGGTCGCGAGAAAGTCGTAGTGTGCGGTCAGTAGCGAGGACTCGGAACCTTCCTGAATTTTGCCGGGCCAGCGAACGATCATTGGACACTGCATTCCGCCCTGGTAGCCGCTGCGTTTGAGACCGGCACGACCGCCGGCACCGTCGAAGATGTCGTTGCACTCGGATGTTCGCCATTTTTTGTCCGTGAGGTTGGCGGGATCTCCGTTGACGAGCGTTTGGGCTTTGTAGCTTGGTTTAGGACCGTAGTAGAGTTCGTGACCGTTGTCGGATGTGAAGAGCACCACCGTGTTGTCATCGATACCCAGCGTGACCAATTCGTTCATGATCAACCCGACATGATCGTCGAGCATTTTGACCATCGAGGCGTATTTCTTCTCCGCCAAACTCATTTTGGGGTGGTCTGCGAAGTCAGGATGCAACTCGGGAACTGCCACGGGGCCATGCGGCAATTGAGTGGGATGATACAGAAAGAATGGCTGATCGTGATCGGAACGCAGGTAGTTCAAGATTCCTTCGATGAAGACGTTCTGTGAATAGGTTTCACCGCCGTAGCCAACGGGTTCGTCGCCTTTCTCGCTGGTCTTTCCACAGTCTGCCATGGTGTTTCCGGGCAGCTCAAACCGTTCTCCGTTGCGCCATAGATAGGGCGGGTAGAAACCATGGCAACGTTGATGGTCGTAGTAGCCCTCATGAAAATCCCAGCCGAAACGTTGAACACGTTCATTCCAAGTGAGGAATCCGCGATCAAGTTTTCCGAACTGCGCGGTTTTGTATCCGGCTTGCTGAGCGACTTGAGCCAGAAAGACTTCGTCGTCAGAAATCGGGTTTGAGTTGGCTTTGTGCTTCGCGAACCGCTCTTGATAGTCCTCTTCGGTGATCTGGCCCGCATCTCTCCAGATCGGCAATCCAGCACGGTTTTGCGCCCATCCACCGTTGCGGCCGTCATGCATTCCTGTCAACAACGTCCAACGAGATGGTGCGCAGTAGACGCCGCCGTAGTAGTTCGTGAACTTCATTCCTTCGCGAGCCAAGCGGTCAATGTTTGGCGTTGTGACGACTTCTTGGCCGTAGCATCCGAGCATCCCTGGGCCGAGGTCGTCGGCAAAGATCAAAATGACGTTGGGGCGATCGTTCGCGTGGCATTTTGCTAGGAAACTGAATGCCGCAACCAGAACGAGCAAGGTCTGGATAAATGATTTCATTTTGTACTCTGGCCTAGCGGCGGTTCGTTGGACGCGGTTCGGTAGTTGATCGATTGGTGGACTGACGGCACGGTCCGATTCGAAACGTTGGCTTGTGTTCCGTCGAGAATTCAGATCAGCGATGTCCATTGGATTCACGAAGATCGGTCGCTGATCAAAAGTCTATTCACGATCTTTGCGTCTAGAGAAAAAGATGAGCGACACGAGAATCGCGAGTGGGATACCAAGTGTCACCAGCAGCATGACCCCAATCACAATGAGTTCGATAGGACCTGGAAAGCTCATGGCGATGGTTCTACGAGAGGAAAAGTCGTGGCGAATGGTGCCGAGACGCGTTCACTTTTGAAACGCCTGAGATTGCAAAGAGATTCGGCGAGCAATCGATCGCTCACCCAATCAGTGCATTTTACGTTGATAGAAATTGTACTTGAACATCAAAACAGATCCGTGCGCAATCAACAAACCAAACGCGACCGCAAAAGAAGCAATCGCGATTCGCGATTGAATCAAAGCATGCGTTTCAAAATCGGTCTTAGTCTACGAGCTTTGATGACGATTCATGTTCGCCAAAGAGCAATTGCCCAGCGATGCGACCGATGGTCATCACGGAAGCAAAGGCGAGCGTAAAAAGCGATATTCCAGCTTCGGTGGAAAAGCGGGAGAACGGAATCAGCACCGAGAAACATATGATGTAATAGACCGCATCGGATTGGGGGTTTCTAGCTGAAGAACGTCCTGTCCACTTTTGGATGATTTTGCCCGCGTACTCCATTGCGCAGAATGATGCCGTGATTGCAGCGGCTCCCACCAACGTTTGAAGGAAAGAGTAGCCTTCCCACCAAAACAATGCCGCAGAGAGCGGTATGAGTAGAATTGAGGAATGAGCGAGGAGCCGACTTACCTTAATGGAGTTCATCCGGTTCGCTTGCATCATTCGGATTCGGTAATCGTTGCTGGCAAACGTTTGTCACGTAGGTTGAGACCGTATTTGGATTCAATCTTTTGCGGATCAAAACGGTCGTCGATGTCGGAGTTGATGCTCCGCCAGTCAAACTGGAGCGTTCGAGTGCGTTCCGGTTCCTCGACCACTGCGGAAAGCGGGAGCCAGAATCCATTCTTTGAAATCAGTTTGAGAGAAACGTTGAAGGTTCCTTTGTTGCCGGTTCGGTCACGCAGGCGGACAGGTGAATAGCCCCGCTCTGGGTCGAGAAAAAGCAGATACGATGACTGCCCATCGTCCTCCCCGTAGCGAACCGTCTTGTCGGCCATGACGCGGGACTCAAGTGATGGCCACTCCATGTAGAATTCTGCAATCTTGTGGAGCGATGAGCCTCGATGCATGTCTCCGAGCGGTGCAATTCCGAAAGCCAGTGGATCAAAGTGGCCATCCATTCGACGATTGCTCGGATGCGAGATCGAACCTTTCGCGTTCTGCACAAGAATACTGAACTGCGGAGTGCGAACCTGCAAACGCTGCAGCTGATTCGCACCGTCCTGCAATTGATACTCCGCGACGAGTCGTCGATTCGCCGTTTGATCGGCGGCGATTTCTAACGTGACGACAGGTTCATCGACCGCCGGATTGACAACGCCATTGGTCGCTCGAGATGGGCGTCCGCGTTCGTTGATCGTCAAAGTGAGTTCGTAGTTCTCAATCCCCTCCCGGGACTCGGCAAAGTTTCGGATCGCATCTTTGAACGGAAGCGTGTCTTGAGCCAAGACAGCTTTGGGCGACAGTACCGGGCCAACGGCGATGAAGACCCAAAAACAAAACCGATTCATAATCTCTCCGTACGAACTCACTTGCCTGATCCCAGAATGCGTTGAGCTTGAATGGGTCACGTGGGACTGAATTTGTCTATGTCGCATTCAGTTTGAGCGGTCTTCGCAGCGGATTCAAGTCGACGCGGAGATTTGCGAGTCATTCGTATTCGGATTGGCCTCCACTTCGGGATTTCGTCGACTTCCCGTTTCTCGCCATTTCAGCCGGGTGTTTTGATCAGAACGGTGATCGATCTTGATGGAATGTCGAGCGTTGGCTCCGCGGCGCAATCATCCGCTGGTTCGGCGGTATTCCGTCATCACCTTCCCACCCACAATCCCAACGAAATTCATCGGCACCGTCGGTGTTGTTGTGCCCGTTGGCCCAGTTGCATTTGTGGTTGTAGGCGGTCTGATCATACAGCGTGCTTCCATCGTGCGACGTGATGTAGTTGATGCTCAATGGCGGCTGCAATGCGTGCATCAAGTCGTCGGGGAAGAGATCGCAACTGCCGTACAATCGTGTCATCAACTCAGTAATCATGCCGCGATCGCCGCGCACAAATCGTTGCACGGTATCCCGATTGCGAGCATTCCATTGCATCCATCGTTGTCCAGGAAAACGTTTCCCGAGCTGATAGGCGCCGCTTGCATCCCACGGTTCGGCGATCAATCGGTTGTCGCTCAAGTCTGCGTCTGTGCCGATCTCGCTGATGATGGGCGGGTCATCCAAGTTGATCGTGCCGTCGCTGTTTCGGGTGAAGACCGATGCCAGGTCAAAACGAAACCCGTCGACATGCATGTGCGAGTCCCAAAACCGGAGGCTGTCAACAATCATCCGTCGGACGGCCTGGTTTGCCGTGTGTAGTGTGTTGCCGGTTCCACTGTGGCTGGCATAGGGTGCAGTCGGATCGCCGGTCATCATGTACGCAGTGCTGCTATCGATTCCTTTCCAGTTGTAGGTTGGTCCAAGGTGGTCGCCTTCACGTGTGTGATTGTAAACGACGTCCAAGATGACCTCGATGCCGGCAGCGTGCAAAGCTTTGGCCATCGTGCGAAACTCATCCCGTTGATTGCAAGCGGACGGATCCGTCGCATAGGCGTGGTGTGGCGAGAAGAAGTTGAGTGGCATATAGCCCCAGTAGTGCCCATCATCCGGGTCGAACTGAAAAATCGGCATCAGCTCCACCGCGGTGATACCCAGTTCCAACAGGTAAGGGATTTTGTCCACAACGCCCAGGAACGTCCCGCGATGTGCCTCCGCAATTCCCGAGTTCGGATTCATCGTGAAACCGCGAATGTGCATCTCATAAATCACCAGGTCGCTGCCATGGTGCAACAATGAGTCGTCTTGCCAATCGAATTCACCAAACTGATTGGGCAGGATTCCCAAAGGTGCTTGCCCGGCGTTGGAACCAGGTCGTCGCGCAGGGTCTCTCGAAACCCCGGTGGAAAGAAGACTCCCTTGGCGAATGGGTCGAGGAGGATCTTTTGGAAATCGAAGTCATGGAAGTCATAGCCAGGTTGCGGTGCCGGTCCGTCGACGCGGTAGCCATAGTAAGCCCACTCGTTCTCGGCTTCGCATTGGACTCGACAATGCCAGACGGGACCTGACTTGTTATGCAGATAGTCCAATGCAATTTCGTGAGCGGGGGCATCCAATTCATCGCGTCGGTACAACAACAGATGCACCGAAGTCGCATGCCGCGAATAGAGCGAAAAGTTGAAGGTTGATGCATCCGCATTCCAACTTGCCCCGAGCGGAAAGGGGGACCCTTCGGCCTGTTCCCAAGTGTTCATGGCTTGGCGACTTTTTATAGAGAATGTCCGAATTGCACATTCGGGCATGAATTGTAGATTCGAAACGCCGTGGTAGCGGGTCTGTCATGTGGAGTGGTTCGCGTTTTGCTACTCATTGGCTCGCCAAACATTTCACTCGGGAGTTTTCAGATGAACGATCCATTTATCCAATCCGAATGGCAAGCATTGTGCGAACATGTCCACTTGTGTGCGAGTGGGATCGCAATTGACGCTAGCGAACAAACAGAGTTTCAGTCACAGGCAGACGAGTTTTCTGCCCACACGCCTCCGACGCGTTACACGGAATTGCTCGCGGAAACCGCAGCCGCCGCGAGGCTCGCCGTTCAGTGGCAGGACCAAACAATCCACGACGCAGATGACCATCGAATTGACGAAGCCAGTGAAGAGAGCTTTCCCGCCAGTGATCCACCCGAGTTCAATCGCACGCATGCCTGAATGGTATGCTGATCGGTTCCCTCTGCCGCAGACGGTTCGCCCACTTTCTAAGCACGTGAGCGGGAGTCGTTGAGCTTGATCACGATAGGGGTAGGGAAGTCCGGTTGAGCCGGACTCCCCTCCCTCAGAACCGTACGTGCGGTTCTCCCGCATACGGCTCGCCAGTCAGTGGGT
>NZ_NIZW01000039.1 GCF_002727185.1 Rhodopirellula bahusiensis | reverse complement strand
CAACCAAAGCACGTTGACAATCCCTTCGACCAGCCATCGTCACTATCAACGATGGCAACACTCACTGGATACCTGTTGTTCCTGGAGATCCGTCGGTGCCTGGCTCTTTGGTTACGTCGGATTTCTGTTCACCGTTACCAGCTTGCTTTGAAAACGCGAGACACCATCCCTCAACTCCCGTCTTGCTCAACGCTGCCATTATCCAAGTCACAAGCGGAACGCACATGGCGGCCATCGCATCAACGTACGTAGCGATTGTTGACGACATCAAAGTGATCAAAACCGTCGCAGAAATCTCTTTCTGCTCCTTAACCTTCTTACGCAAATCGGCATACTTCTCGTCTTCTGTGCATATGACAAGATAGATCTCCTTGGAGATTTGCTCAACTAGTTCCCGTGGCCAAAGCGATTGCCCCTTGGTAGCAAGCCCGGTACCAGGCTGTGCTGCTACCTCAGCAATCAGATCCGCCGGATTTTGCACCATTGCGAGTCGTTGAATTGCAAGTTGCCGAGAAGCCGGGGGAAGCATGGAAACGTAATCATCGGTTGTGAACTGCGAGACAATGCTTTTCATTCGGGAATCGCCTTTGCGAAGTCGAGAAGTGGCCAAAGATGTTCGGTGGAAACACAGTATGCGATACTAGAATCGGATCCAACTGGTAAATCGCCGAATGACATCATGGACGGAGGTGAAAGGCACCCACGGACTATAGCGAACAAAGATCCATCGTCTTTCCTGACCACGGGCGAGCCTGACATCCCAGTATGGGAGTGCAACTGAATGATGTATTCGTTTACAAGTGGAATCCCACCGATAACACGCCTTCCAAACGCGGAAACATGGCTTACCGAAAGCGTCTGAAGCAATGATCCAATCGGGCAAAATGGATACCCTACAACGAACACGGGCTCACCAATGCCTACTGACAATCCACGTGGCAGAGCTTCTGGAACTTGAACAGGGACTGGCTGAGGAACAGCCGTGCGAAAAACCGCGAGATCAACAGCCGGGTCACACGTGCAAAGCTCAAGAGGAATAGTTGGAACTCCGTCTACTGGGTAAACCTGGGGTGCGGCGACATTGCCTTCGTTGCTTGGGATAGCAAGCGAATACTGCTTCGCGCGGCCAATCTGATGGAGTGTCGTTGCAATGTAAGCGCGGCCTCTGTGGTTACCGCATAAAAACGCAGTCGAGATCAGGCGACCATCAGCAATCAATGGAAATGCAGGTATCAATGCGACGTCTCGTGATGGATGAATCTAAATCGGATAACGGCACGCGTCACCCGGTACGCGCGAAAGATTTTCCATTTCAAAACCGCCCAGCTCGCGTACTCGGGTGCACGCGATGGTTCCCCCGCTCTGTGAATTCAAATCCGAAACGCAATTTTTTGCGAAATCATTCGAAGAGCGATGCTGGTGTCTGATAGCCGTGACGTTTACGGGGTCTTGAGTTTAGTAGCATAGCGGCTTTGCGTACCTGCTGCCAGCTGATCGAACCATAGTCCACTCCCTTTGGAAAGTACTGCCGAAGAAGACCATTGGTGTTCTCATTGGTCCCTCGCTGGCCACTGCAGTATGGATCTGCGAAGAATACCTTGACTTTGAACCATGAGGGGAGCAATCGATGGTAGAAGAACTCCGTTCCATTGTCGAAGGTCATCGTCTTGATGTGTTTCTCCGGAACCTTGTTGAACATCGACCGGATTGTATCCATCACCAAACGCGATGACTTCTTCCTGCAGCGACCAACCAAAGTGTATCCAGTCTTGCGGTCCACGGCAGTTACCAAGTAGCCCGTGCTCTTCTTGCAGACCACGAGATCGAGCTCCCAGTCGCCAACCCGTTTCCGGTTACTGGCGACTTTTGGGCGGTCGTGAATCGACACACGGTCAGCAGCCTGCTTGCGGATAAAGCCTGGCTTTTGCTTGCGATTGCGACGCCCGCTCCGCCGCATCGCTTTGCGAATTGGGTGGTTTCGATCCAGAGACCAAAGATACTTGTAAATCGTTTGGTGGCTTATTTGATGCTTACCAGCCTGCTTCCAAAGATACCCACTGATCTGCTCTGGACTCCAGTTGAGAGCGAGCTTCTCAGACACGACCTCAAAGAGCTCCGGGTCCTCCAACTTGCTGATGACCGATGGTCTCTTCTTCAGGAAATTGGCTCGGCGTTCAGCATGCAATGGATGATAGTGCTTGCCAGTGACGTGGTTCCTTGCCAGTTCACGAGAAACCGTGGAGGGAGATACTTCAATTGCTTCCGCGATCTCTTTCTGTTTCTTGCCGTCTCGTTGCATAACAGAGATGACAACGCGTTGGTGAAAGGTAAGATGTGCCATAGCTGGCTGAGTCCGTCTGAGTTGTTGGGATTTGAAGCTCCAAACAATTTGGCGGGCTCAGTCGGTCTTTCGCCAGGGGGCGTTGAAAAACCTTTCGTTTTTTCAACGCTCTAAAAATTGCGTTTCGGGTTTGAATTCACACTCTTACAGGCTCAGAGCGACGGACGAAGTGCTAGGATCAGTCGTTTGATTTCCGTGAATGTATCAACTGGCATCCAGACTCCAAAGTCCCAGGTGACATCGTCTTGTCCGACCACGATGGCCATAACTTTGCCGTCGCAACGGGACCAGTACGTGGGGGCGTTGAAACAAGTCCCGGCCGTGACGGCATGGTCATCCGGCGCGACGGGCAATTCCTCACGATTGAGACGATCAACGTCATCAGCGGATAGCAGAACGTTGATTTCGTAGTTGTCTCCTTGGATTTTCACGCCGACAACGCTTTGGTTTCCAGCGAGTACGAGTTCAGCGACAACATCTGGACGTTTCACAAAGTTACAGCGTCGGTGCGAAGTTCAAGAGTGGAATCATCCCAGTCGGGGAACGGCAGGGTTCAGCGGGCCGGGACGATTGATCAACCATTGCCGAAACACGCGCAAGCCCGGCTCCGTTGCAACCCATGGTTCGTCGTGAATTTGGTTTTCAGAAGTACTGTGTGATCTGTTCTTGTATGCGATCAATCAGCGAAACCACACCGTTGAGCGTTGCAAAGTTCCGTAGTTGCGCCATGATCGTCGACGCTTTCTCTTTGTCCGGCTTGCCATTCTCACCGCTTAATTCTGCAATCAGTTCGTTGAATTTCGCTGCGACGGCATCATCGTCTGTTGCCGCTACTGCATCTGATAGTTGATTTACGAGGTAGGGCAACTGTGGTTGTCCGCCCGCGTATGCACCAGCGCCGATTGCGATTGATCCGGGGCCAGCCGCAGCGCCACGTCCAACAGCCATGGGTGTGTCAATAATCGTATTCCCGCGATCGTCCGTGGGGCCAATCACGACGGAGCCGTCGCCGACATCGCCTGTTACGTTTCCCATAACAACCGAGTCGCGTCCGACTTTCAATTTTCGAGGTTTGATGTCCATGAGTGTTCCTTTCATTCGACGAACTTGTTTCTCAGCAGTTGGACCGACTGAGAATAGGTGTTTTGGGGGGGTTTCTGCTTGTTCGGCGGTGAGAACAATTCGAGCGTTTTGGCTTCGCGGAGACTTGTTCTCAGTGGTTGGGGACTTGTTCTCAGTGGGGCCTCCCCCGGTTGAGGCTGGGCAAGTTTGTCCGATTCGCCAAGACGTTGCAAGCAAATTCGGCGAAACCGCTTGGGGAGAACGAGCCGAAGTTGCTTGACTGAGATCAAACATGAGCAAGCTCGCAGCTTGGTTGGTCGAACGGAACGTGATGCGAACCTGGCAATCAAAATCGATCCGTTCAGAGGCGGCACAAGTCGGCTGGTCCCGAGGTCCGATGGATTGTCGAGCTGTTGCTCGGTACTGTGGCGTGAATAAGTTGGAGAACGACACTCGTGTGCTAAACCCGCATGAAGCGATGGTGTTGGATCACTGGATCGGCTGCTGAGGCGAAGTCGATCGGTGAGGGGATGCCTTGCTGACGCGGCGGGTTAGGATGGGGGAGTGTTTGATCTCAGGCTGGAAGGTTGGGCCACTTGGGCGATGGCTTGCTGACGCGGCGGGTTGTGATGGGGGAGTGCTTGATCTCAGGTCGGAACCGGTGCGAACGCGCATCGGTGAGTAATCCTTCGCCCTGCGGATGATTTGGTTTGAACAGCGGGCTTGCGTGGTTTCATTTGCTCGCCGGGTGCTTCACAATGGCGGTTTCCCACCCCGCCTCCTTCCGCCCTTCTTCGTGGAGACCGTTTGATGTCCCAGACCCACCTTTCGGCATCGCTTTTGTCCGCTCGCCTGGCTGCTTTTGCCGCGTGTTTGGCAAGTTTGGTTTTCTCGAGTCCAGCCGTCATGGCCGCTGAATCGGTTTCAGCTAAATCGAAGTCCGACGCGGTTTGGTCGCAGTGGCGAGGTGGATCTCAACAAGGCGTCGCTCCCGAGGGCGATTACCCGATCGAATGGTCGGAAGCGGATTCGACAAAATGCATGGTTCCCGGTAGTGGCGCGAGCACGCCGGTCGTTGTTGGAAACCGAGCGTTTTTGACCAGCGGTATCGATGGGAAGAATCATTTGTTGGGCGTGGACATTGATTCGTTGGAGTTCGTGTTTCAAACGCCGCTCGGCGAAGACCGCGGCAACAAGCACCGGAAAGGTAGCGGCAGCAACCCGTCACCCGTCACCGATGGCAAGCACGTGATTTCCTATTTCCGAAGCGGCGATTTGGCGTGCTGTGACTTGGAAGGAAAACCGGTTTGGCACATCAACCTGCAAGAACAGTTTGGCGAAGACACGCTTTGGTGGGACTTGGGTTCGTCGCCGATGATCGTCGACAACTTGGTCGTGGTCGCTGTCATGCAGACGGGGCCCAGCTACATCGTGGCGTATGACATCGAGTCGGGCGATATGGCTTGGAAGGACGATCGGATGGTTCCCGCACCGGAGGAAGCTGCCCAAAGTTATTCGACACCGCTTGCGACGGAAATCGATGGCGAGGCCGTCGTTGCGGTCCTGGGGGCTGACCACCTGACGCTAACCGATGCCAAGACGGGCAAGCGTTTAGGAACGCTTGGCGGATTCAATCCGAACCAAGAAAAGTACTTTCGTTCCATCGCGTCGCCCGTGATCACGGGGAACGTCATCGTTTGTCCTTATTCGCGAGGCGGCACGTTGACGGGCGTCGACATGAAACAGTTGATCGAAGCGGGTGAGGATGAGAACGCCGCGAAAAACGCGATTCTGTGGATGCGTGATGATGCCGGTTCAGATGTGCCCACTCCCGCCGCTCGTGACGGGGTCGTTTATCTGATTTCTGATAGCAAGAAGAAGAAGGATGCACCGCGGCCAAAGGGAACCCTGTCCGCGCTCGCTGCCGAGACCGGCGAAGTTCTTTGGGATACCAAGTTGGAACGGACGCGGGCGAGTTACAGCAGTTCACCGTTGATCGTTGGCGATCGTTTGTACGTCACTGATGAAGCGGGCACGACATCGGTTGTGCAGGGGATCAGCGGTGATTCCGAACCCGAGCTGATTCAGACCAACGAGGTCGATGACGACGAGCAATTCACCGTTGCCAGCCCGGTACCGTTTGCGGATGGGTTGTTGTTGCGAACGAAAAGTCATCTCTACAAAGTGACACGCTGAACGAAGTGTTCGGGGGCGGCGTAAAACGAGCCGGGTTTCAAACCGCTCGGAAGTCGGGCTGAGGCCGAGTCGTCGTGACCTGGTTGCGTCGGAAATTGCATTTGTTGCAGTGATTCACTGCCGGCGAATGTGACAACGAGGCACGTGAAAGCTGCCATTGTGGCGCAGTGGTCAGGATCTTTGAAAAAACGACTTGGGAAACAACTGTCGCGGCTCATCGAATTCGAGATGCGAAAATCGGTTGATTGGGCGAATGAGACGGTTTGAAAGCTAGACTTCAGTTTCGCGAATGGGTGACGCAGAGCGGACAATCCGGATTTCTGGCGGGATTGGCTGTCGTTTCATGGATTGCGACGGGCAAAAGGTCCCACGCGAGACATCCGGTTAGGCAACAATCCGCCGTCGCGGTACACTCCTTGCACTGGCGGGATGCAACTAGCCATCGCCAGTGCCAACGAACAGTGACTTTTGAGGATAAAACGGTATGAAAAAGGATTCCGAATCGAACTCTTCGGACAAATCCAACAAGGAAGAGGTCTCGACGGGACGCCGTGGTGGCAATCCGATGATCATCGCTTTGGTGATCACCGTGCTGGCCGCGATGCTGTTTTTCAACCAGCCTGAGCCATCTTCTCTGATCTCGGCGAGCTTCTTTCGTAGTCAGCTCGAGAAGAACAACATTCGATCCGTTGAAATCGGCGACATCGAGGTTTCGGGGACATTCAAAGACCGCCCCGAAGTGCCAGCCAGCGAGTCGGCCGACGCGGATGCGAAGCCAAAGGAATTGCTGAAGCGATTCCGGTTCACTCGACCGGCCGGAGCGGACTACGCCGTTCAGTTGTCGGAAGACCTCGAGAAGCGGAATATCAAGGATTGGAAGTTCGCGCCGCCGGACAACACGGCCGCGATTTTGAACTTGTTGATCCTGGTCGGTTTGCCGCTCGCGATTTTCTTCTTCATCTTCATGATGATCCGCCGAACTCGCAACGACATGATGGGCGGCGGCTTTTTGTCGGGGTTCAGCAAGAGTCCCGCGAAAAAGTTTGAAGCGACTGATAAAGTCATCACGTTCAGCGATGTGGCTGGGTTGGAAGGCGTGAAAGCTGACCTGCAAGAGATCGTCGATTTCTTGAAGACGCCCGAGAAGTTTCAAAAGCTTGGCGGACAGGTTCCCAAGGGCGTGCTGCTCAATGGGCCTCCCGGTACAGGCAAAACGTTGTTGGCTCGCGCCGTTGCGGGAGAGGCTGATGTGCCGTTCTTCAGCGTCAACGGTAGTGAATTCATTCAGATGTTTGTCGGTGTCGGTGCCAGTCGCGTTCGTGACTTGTTCAAGACCGCGAAAGAGCAGTCGCCATCGATCATCTTCATTGACGAGATCGATGCGGTCGGTCGTCAACGCGGTGCTGGGCTGGGCGGCGGACATGACGAACGCGAGCAGACGTTGAATCAGATCCTTGGTGAGATGGATGGTTTCGGTGGCGCTCAAGCTGTGATTGTCATCGCGGCGACCAACCGTCCTGATGTTTTGGACCCCGCCTTGCTTCGTCCTGGTCGTTTTGACCGTCACGTGACGGTGGGCCGTCCGACGATGAAAGGCCGCGAAGAGATCTTCAAGGTTCACGTTCGCGATGTGCCGCTGGGCGACGATGTCGATTTGCGTCGTTTGGCAGCCGGTACGGTCGGACTGACCGGTGCGGACATTCGGAATATGGTCAACGAGGCCGCACTATGGGCGGCTCGTGGCGATAAGAAAATCGTCGAGATGAGCGACTTCGATTACGCTCGCGACAAGATTTTGATGGGTGCCAAACGCGAAGAAGTGTTGCTGGATAGCGAGAAGGAAAAAACCGCTTACCACGAAGCTGGTCACACACTGACGGCTTGGCACTTGGAAGGTTCGCACATCGTCCACAAAGTCACGATCATCCCTCGCGGGCGCGCTTTGGGCGTGACGCAGTACGTGCCGAACGAAGATCGTTTGAGCATGAGCAAGAAGGAGCTCGAGCATCAATTGATCGTTCTGCTGGGTGGCCGTGCCGCTGAGAAAATCATCTACACGGAAACCTGTGTCGGTGCAGAGAACGACCTCGAACGAGCCACCAGCATTGCTCGGCGGATGGTGACCCACTGGGGCATGAGTCCGAAGATTGGTCCGGTCAGTTACAAGACCAGCGATGAGGATCCGTTCTTGGGTCGCGAAATTCATCAGCAGCGTCAGTTCAGCGAACACACGCAGGAATTGATCGATGAAGAGGTCGCTCGCATTTTGATGGAAGCCGATCAAAAGGCGGAACAACTTCTGCGAGAGCATCGCGGTCAGTTGGAAACAATCACGCGTGCTTTGCTGGATCGCGAAGAACTCAACGAAGTCGAATTGACGGAGTTGATTGGTCCTTCGATCCACAAACGGATGGGTGACGAAGAGGGCAAGGTCGAACAGATCATGGCTCCCGAAGGCGCCGCTGAGCGAACTTCGAACGCATCCGCACGACGCGAAGAGTGACCCTTGGCGAAGAAGCGAAGTGGAAACCTCCGAGCGAACTTTCGTAAGAAGCACCAAGGCCGCGTGCGGCGTGGTGATTTGACTCGTGATTTTCGCGAAGGTGATTCGCAAGATGACGCCGTTCAATCCGAACGGCTGACGGGCAAAGGCGAGCTGACGCGAAAACGCACGATTCAAGGTGCGGACTCGACGCCCGACTCGGCTGCTGGAATGCACGTTCAGGTATCGGTCGACGAAGTCAATTTGTTGCAAGGCCGCGTGCTGAGTGTTCACGGATTGCAAAGCAAGGTGCTGGGCGACAACGGTGTGCTCTACGCATGTGCAGTTCGGCAGGTCCTGAAATCTCTCAGCACCAGTCAGCGCAATGTAATCGTCGCGGGCGATCGCGTTTGGTTTCGTTCTGAATCACGCGACGGTGTGTCGCTGAAGTCCGAAGCCGACGGGATGATCGAGCGGGTTGAGCCGCGGACTGGAATGATCAGCCGGACCAGTCGTGGCCGACAACACGTTTTGGTATCGAACATCGATGCGATGTTGATCATCGCCAGTGCGGAACAACCGGGGATCAAGCCCGCGTTGATCGACCGAATGATCCTGACGGCGCATCAGTGCGAAATCGAACCGATCGTGATCATTAACAAAGTCGACTTGATCGATTTGGTGGATCTGCAGCCGTTGATTGGCGTTTACTCGGCACTTGGTTACCGCGTTTTGCCGACTTCCGCCGAGACTGGGCAGAATGTTGAGTTCCTGCGTGCTTTGCTGAAGAACCGTCAGACGGCCTTGGCTGGCCAGAGCGGTGTGGGGAAGAGCAGCTTGCTGAACGCTGTGCAGCCTGGTCTGGGGTTGGCGATCGGTGCGGTCAGCAGCGACAACGACAAAGGCAAGCACACCACCACGGCGTCTCAGCTGATTCCGCTGGCTGACGGGGGGGCGGTGTTCGATACGCCGGGGATTCGGCAATTTCAGTTGTGGGACATCAGCGCCAGCGAGGTGGCTGGTTTGATGCCCGATCTGCGTCCGTACGTGAGCGGATGTCGCTACCCGGATTGCTTGCACTTGGCGGAAGACGATTGTGCGGTGAAGAACGCGGTGGCTGACGCACGAATTGATGCGCGGCGTTACGACGCGTACTGTCATTTGCTAGAAGAAGAACTTATGTAATTGCGGCGCAAAATTCGCCAGCTTTTGGGCTCCATGGAACGGTTCGGGCATGACAGCGGCTGGAATTCTGCGAAACTGCTGTCGTGATTCAAGTTCATTTTCGATTGCAACTCGTGATTTCAGCAGGAAGTCGGAGGCCGCGATCGGTTCGCCGAGGACGAGGTTGAAATGTTAGAGTTGGATTCCGAGTCACATTCGAATCAATCGTCGGAAACGGGTTCCCAGGCGGGCACCGCGTGTGTGAAGAGCTGCGACGAATCGGTTCCATCTCGCGATGGTGATCGCAAACAAAACGGGAAGATGAACGGCGGAACGGCGAAGAAGACTCGCGGGGCGAAACCCAAGCCTCACGAAAGCAAACTGTACGACAACCTCGTGCCGGCCTATCAGGCTCTTTGGCCCGCGGTGGCTCGTCGTCGAATTTTGCACAACGTCAATTCGCTCAACATCGCGGCGGGGACCAAGGTCCTGGAGGTTGGCGTCGGCACCGGGTTGTCCTTGGACGCCTATCCCAGGCACGCGGATATCACGGGCGTGGATTTGTCCGAATCGATGTTGTCCGAAGCGGAAGACTTGATCGAGCAGCGTGGATGGGACCACATCTCGGTTCAACCGATGAACGCGGAAAAGTTGACGTTCGAAGACGCGAGTTTTGATTTGGTGACTTCGTTTCACACGATCAGCGTCGTTTCGCATCCTGAGCGAATGATGCGAGAGCTTGTGCGTGTGTGCCGCCCGGGTGGTAAGATTTTGGTCATCAATCATTTCCGCAGCCCCAATCCTCTGATCGCACGAGTTGTCGATTCGGCGGGCAGTTTGACTCGTCATTTAGGATGGCGCACGGATTTGAATGTCGATGAATTGCTCAACGAATTGCCAATCCAGGTCATGCGATGCCAAAAGTCCAACCCACTGTCTCTGTTTCGAGTCCTGATCGCCGAACGCAAAGCGTAGGCTGTTCCGCGAAGCGGCGGACGTTTCTAAAATCCACCGCCGCCGCGACTTTGGCGACATTCAGTGGGTTTGCATCTTCTCCATTGGTGCAGGCTCGGCAGCCGATTGAACGATCCGGCCCGCCGCGATTTCGCATCGGCATCGCGGGTTATTCTCTGCGTCCTTACTTCCGCTACATGAAGGGCAAGGAACAAAAGTTTCAGCCGGTACCGGATGATGCGTCGTTCACTGACCGTGACGTGTCAGGCGGAATGACCCAGGTCGATTTTCTCGACTACTGCGTTTCGATGGGCGTCGAAGCGGCGGAATTGACCGGGTACTTCATGACACCGGGACCAGATGGTTTTCCGGCTGAAGAATCGTTGTTGGAATTGCGACGGCAGGCGTTCACTCGCGGTGTGGTGATCAGCGGGACCGCCATCGGAAACAACTTCACGGTCGGGTTGGGCGAACGGTACGAGCAGGAGGTCAATGATGCGATTCGATGGATCGATTTGGCGGCCACGTTGGGTGCACCGCACATTCGGTTCTTCGCGGGAACGGCTGCTCAGTTGGCAAAGTCACCGACTCGCATGGACGAAGCCGTCGCGGCGGTCAATCGATGCGCGGAACACGCGGCGAAGAAGGGTGTGTTCTTGGGCGTCGAGAACCACGGCCGTTTGTCGGCCGCTCAGATGCTCGAGATCATGGAACGAGTTGATTCGCCATGGGTTGGGATCAACCTCGACACGGGCAACTTTGAATCAGACGATCCCTACGCGGACTTGGAGGCTTGTGCTCCTTACGCGGTTAACGTGCAAGTCAAACCGGTTACGAAGTCGCCTTCGGGTGAGAAGAGTCCGGCGGACTACGGACGCATCGCGAAGATTCTTCGCGACTCGGGTTACCAAGGTTACGTCGTGTTGGAGTATGAAGACGCAGACGTGTTGGAAGAGTTGCCGAAGCATCTGGGGCGGTTGCGCGAGGCGTTGGCTTAGGTCGTTTTGACTTTGGTGGTGGGTTTCTCGGTGGGGACCACCGAACTACGGGGTGTTGGTGCTGTTATATGTGGCTGGCTAGCGGACTGCTTCAACCAAGGCGTTTCGGATGGTCTCTTGTCGGGATGGATCGGTGATTGGGCTGCCGTCCATGTTGGTGACGTAGAAGACGTCGGCGATTTGATCCAGGTGCGTGTCGATCTTTGCGAACTGAATCACGACATCGAGTTGCGACAACGTCCCGGAGATGTCTGACAGCAGACTGGGGCGGTCGTAGGTGAACATCGACAGAATGGTTTGATGGTCGAACGTGTCGTTGTCGAACACGACCTTGGTCGGCAGTAGCAGCACACTGGACGGTTCTTTGGCACCTTGTGTTTGCCAGACTCGTCGCGGCGTGGGCATGACTGAATCGGGATCGTCGATGGCTTTGGTTACCACGCGACAGACTTCTTCGATTCGCAATTCGGGTTGGCGTTGTTTCAGTTCAGGATCGTTGACCCAGAATTGATCCCACAGTAAATCTTCGCCAACCGTTTCCACGTTGGCTCGCATGATCGAAAGTCCGCATGCGCTGAACGCGGCGGTGATGCGAGCGAACACTCCGACGCGACGCTCGCCTTGGCGAAGCACGATGGTGTACCGCACAGCGGAGGCGGCCGGGTCGACCGCTCCGGCACAGTAGCAGCCGGGGTTCGCTGTCAGCCATTCGCCGACTTGATGCATCTCATGGATCAAATCATCGGTCGAGTGTTGCCGCAGCAGCGACAACGGCATGTCTTTGGCGAATTCGATGAGCGAAGGGTCGAGCTGCTTTTCGGCGAGCGATTCTTTGACCTGTTCGATCTTTGAATCCAAGTCGGCTTCGTTTTCGCCGGGCAAGTTTCCGGTTTCGAAGTAACGGCGTGTTCGAAGATAAAGGTCTTCGATCAAACCCATCTTCCAATCATTGAGCACGTCGGGACCGACGGCTTGCAGATCGGCCACCGTGTGAATCAGCAACAGCTCCAACCGTGCGATCGAGCCAACTTCGGCAGCGAATTTGTGGACCACTTCGGGGTCGTTCAAATCGTGGCGAAACGCAACTTCGTTGACCAGCAAGTGTCTGTGAATGAGCCACTGCAACGTGTCTTTGTCGTCGGCGCTCATGTGGAAGAGGTCGGCAACGTCGCCGGCGATTCGCCGCCCGACTTCGCTGTGGTCCTCTTCGTAGCCCTTGCCGAGATCGTGAATCAACAACGCCAGGTGCAGAAGCGTTTTGTCTTTCAGCCGTCGGTATCGGCGGCCCATCGATGTTTCGGCGTCGATGAAGTCGGTGGCCGCTTCGACCGCTCGGATGCAGTGCGCGTCGACGGTGTATTTGTGGTAAGCGTTGAATTGCAGCAGGCCTCGGCAACGTCCCATGGCCGGGATCAATTGGTCGAGGATCCGAAGTTCGTGCAATCGACGGAGCAACGATGCGAGTCGCCCGGGATCTTTCAACAGTTCCAAGAAAGCGTCGACGGTAGGCTGATCCGGCGGTGTCGCTTCGCGATCTTGCATCGATTTGCGAATCGCTTGCCAGGTCGGGTGAGCGATTCGGCGCGAGTGGCGGTTCGCTAACTGAATCAATCGCAGAACGTCCGGAAGGCTTTGGGCAAACGACTCCAACGCAGTCGCTTTGACCCAGATGTGGGTCGGGCCCATGCGGATGTTTTCATCCAATCGCCGCGACATGACGGATTCGACGGCGCCGGCTGCTCGCGAACGAATGCGAGTGTCATCGTGGAAGTAAGCAGCCACATAGCGAACACCTCGCGTGTGTTCGAAGTAGTCCTGCATGAAGTCTTCGACTGGCAACACGCCGGATCGCCCCTGGTATCCCCAGTCCTCAGCGATGTCCAATTGGGTCGGGCGGTCCAAGACGTCTTGGGCACGTTTGGTGCGGAAGTGCAGTTCGTGACGCAGTCGCAACATGAAGGCGTGGGCGCGTCGCAGCGTTCCGTAGTCTTCGTCCGACAACGCGTTGAGTTTGTTCAGTTGTTCGAGGCTGGTCGCACCGTGAGTCGCGAAACCGAGCCAGCGGACCAATTGAATGTCACGCAAACCGCCGCGAGAGCGTTTGACGTTGGGACGCAGCAAGTAGTTCGTCTCGCCCCATTTGTGTCGCTCTTCTCGGCGAGCCATCAGTGACTGATGGTTCAGGTAGTTTCGGCGACGACGTGCCCCCGCGCGAAAGCGATCGAAGTAGCGATCGAAAGTTTGCTCGCTGCCCAAGCACAGCCGCGATTCAGTCAGCGAAGTGTAAATTTTCGCGTCCGCCCAGGCCAACGTGCAACATTCGCGAGGCGTGCGAACAGAGAACCCGCAATCGATTCCCGCGTCGGTGACATCACGCACGAATGTGCTGGCGACTTGAGCCGCAGCCGCGGCACTACGCCGCGTTGTCAGCAGCATCAGATCGGCGTCGCTGAACGGCGAGAGATCGCGGCGGCCGTAACCGCCATGTGCAACCAGGCTCAATTGAGCGAGTTGCGATGCTTTGACTGTGGTGGCGGCACGCTCCAACGAAGCCTGCCAGATTTTCTCGATGACATCGTCATAGAGATCCGTCAGCGCGGTCGCCGTTTGAACACTGGGCAAACCGGCTCGAAATCGAGACTCGATACGACCGCGTCCATCGTTCAGTCGGTCACGACATTGCCGTGCCAACGAAGGAAGAGAACCAGAGGACGCCATCAGGTGAGCTACAGGGCCTCTTCGCCACGCTCGCCGGTTCGAATTCGAACGGAGTCTTCGAGGTTGGTGACGAAGATTTTTCCGTCGCCAATTTGGCCGGTTTGTGCGGTTTGCAAGATCGTGTCGATCACCGTTTGCAGATTATCGCTGGTGCAAACCACTTCGATTTTGACCTTGGGAACGAAATCGATGGCGTATTCCGTACCGCGATAGATTTCGGTGTGACCCTTTTGTCGACCGAATCCGCGGACTTCGCTGACGGTCATTCCGTGAATCCCCTGCTCGGTCAACGCGTTCTTGACGTCTTCGAGTTTGAAGTGACGAACAATGGCTTCGACTTTTTTCACAGGAGCGGCTCCGACAAACATGCGAACAGAGAATTTCAGATCATTGTACACCCGCCACGGCATTGAACCAGACGGGCAAGGTCAAGACGGGGAATCTCAGGGTTTTTCCCAGATTTGATCCGGAACATTCAGAATTTGGTTCACCAATCGGGACACAACGAACAACCAGTCGCTCAGCCGATTGAGATAGATGATCACGGAATCGCTGATCGGAGTTTCCGTTTGAACGGCGTCTGCCAGCGAAATGACCCGCCGTTCGGCTCGTCTGCAAACGGCTCGTGACAGGTGAACGTGGGACGCCAAAATCGAGCCACCCGGAAGGATGAATTGCTTCAGCGGTGGCAACTGTTGTTCGGCGTCATCGATCCAACCCTCCATTCGCAGGATGTGAGGTTGCCCGATGACTCGCAGGTCGAATTGGTCCGGGTGCGGCGAAGCCAGTTCAGCGCCGATTGAGAACAGCTCGTGTTGGACTTGAACGATACGCGCATCCAGTTCGCTCAAGGCTTCCTTCGCGTCAGGTGAATCGACGATCGAGGACTGAAGTGCGGAGCAAACCTGTCCGAGTGTCGCATTCAGTTCGTCGACCGTTCCGTAGGCTTCGATCCGGGTGTCGTCTTTTGCCACGCGAGGCCCGCCAAACAAACCAGTGGTCCCGGAGTCGCCCGTGCGAGTGTAGATTTTCATGAGTGCTGCTTGAAAGTGAGTGGCGATGGACGGAAGAGGTCGACGGAAGTGTTGGCGAGAGAAAAGGTTGATCCGCCAAACTATTGAGGCTTGGTTTGGACATCGCGGGACTTGGTCCACGAGTCGAACCGGAATTGCATTGGAGCAAGATGGCAAGTGAGAAGAAAGAACCGGCGCTGCCAAAGGTGTGTGCCGCCGGTGTGTTGTTGTTGACCCGCGAATCCTCGCCTCACTTCCTGTTGATGCGGCATCCCGACCGTTGGGATCTGCCGAAGGGGCATTGCGATGACGGAGAAGATTTTTTGACCGCGGCGAAGCGAGAGCTGGTCGAGGAGACGGGCATCTCCGGGGACGATTGCGAATTCGACCCGGATTTTCAATTCGATCTGCACTACCCGGTCACTTATCGCAAGCAGTCGGGCACCTATCGCAAACAGCCGGGCACCTATCGCAAGCAACCAGACAAAACGTTTCAAAAGCACGTCCGGTATTTTTTGGCGTTCCTACCGCAAGTCGTTAAAATTGAGTTGACCGAACATGAGATGTCCCGATGGTGGCCGTGGTCACCTCCACATCAAATCCAATCGCAAACGATCGATCCGTTGCTGGCCGCGGTTGCGGATCACCTGTCCGCGAATCAGTCGGGCTGAATCGAACGATGCCGAACATCTCTGCCACCTATCTCTTCTCATTGTGACCTCATGCGATCGCACGTTCTTCAACGTTTGACTCTTGTCCTGATTGTCTTCGGGATGTCCTTGGGGCTGTCGTCCAGTCTGGACGCGCAGGATCAACGTGCTCGCCCGCCCAAGTTTGATGCAGACGAAGTTTCGCGAGTCTTTTTTGCGGATCCGTCGACCGCGTTCCGTGGTGAGCGACCTTCGCTGGCGAATCTGCGTGACGCGGGGGCTGAGAAGGTGATGGCTCAGGCGGAAGCCGCGGCGGAAGAAGACGCCGGCGGTGGATCGACATGGGCGAAGATCATCTCGCCCCCTTCGTTGGAAGACGAGATCAAACGGATCAAGTTGCGATATGATTCGGTCATCACGACACCGGGGGCGTTCAATGGCGGTGGCTATCAAGACGCCCGATTGAACCTCTCGGTCTTGGCGACGCTTTTCGCTGTCGTCTCGGATCACAAAGAGAACGTGCGATGGAAGTCGGATGCTCACACCGCCCGTGACGTGATGGCACGAACGGCTCGCAACAGCGCGGCGGGATCGACTCAGGTGTACAACGAAGCGAAACTTCGCAAGGCGGACCTGCAGGATTTGGTGAGCGGAGCCAGTATCACAGCGACGCAGCCGTCAGAGAAGGTCAACGAGTGGCACATGATCGCTGACCGTTCGCCGTTGATGGAATACGCCGAGCAGTTGCTCGATACGTTGGGCGATCACACTCGCGATGCGGCCACGACACAAGACAACTTGGACGCAGTGAAGCGTGAAGCGGAATTGCTGGCGATGTTGGGTGAAGTGTTGGTTCAGGAAGGCATGGATGATTACGACGACCCGGATTACACCGAACTGAGTCGAGCGATGACGACCAGTTCCAGCGGCGTGGTCAATGCGATCGAACGGCAGGATTGGGACGGCGTTCGAGAGGCCGTCGGCAATGTGTCGCAAAGTTGTGCTGCGTGCCACGAACAGTATCGCTGATCAGTCGTTGGAAGCAGAAACCGATCGTTGATCAAGCTGGAGCAATTGGCAGATCGCCGCTCAGCCCGGGGGCGTCGCAGAAAACGGTGCTAACGCTCGTCGGCTGTCTTTTCCAAACACGGCCATTGGTTTTCCATGCTGCGAGATGCTTTGTGTCTTCCTCGCAAATCATTTTGTAAGATTCGCAACGAGTCCCTGGAAAATTTCGGCTGGGGCCCTTTTAATGACGGCCGCTTGGGGGCGGCCTGCATTTGTCTTTGATGGGATCCCACCGAGCCCGCACTCTGTGTCCCTTCCCCCGCGAGACGAACGCCCCCGACCTGCCTTGTGAAAAAGATCCGCGAGTTTCTAGAAGTCTTCGGGCAATCGTCTGGAAAGTGGATCGTTCTGGCGTCCATTGTCGGCGTGATGGTCGGTTTCGGCGCGATCGTCTTTGACCGATTGGGCCGAGTCGTCGTGCGATTCGCAATGGCTCAGTACACCGGTTATGCACCGATGGAGGCTGCCGGCGAAGAAGCCGTCGTGATGCCGCCGGATTCCGTTTTTTCGCCGTGGATGCTGGTCCTGGTGATGACCTTGGGCGGTTTGGTTTCGGGGGCCATCGTGCACTGGTTCGCTCCCGAGGCGGAAGGCTCCGGTGCCGATGCGGTCATCGATGCCTTCCACAATCGCCGCGGAAAAATGCGAGCCCGCATTCCGTTGGTCAAAACGATTGCTTCCGCGATCACGCTTGGAACGGGTGGCTCAGGTGGCCGCGAAGGTCCGATCTCGCAGGTTGGTGCCGGGCTGGGTGCGATGCTGGCTGATCGATTGCATTTGTCGCCGCGAGACCGTCGGATCTTGATGGCAGCGGGAATGGGTGCCGGTGTTGGTGCGATCTTTCGTGCTCCGCTGGCCGGTGCTGTCTTTGCCGCCGAGATTCTTTACAGCGACGCGGACATGGAAGCGGACGTCATCGTTCCATCCGCGACCGCATCAATCGTTGCATACAGTTTGTTCACGCAAGCGTTGCCGATCGAGTATCGGTACTTGCCGTTGTTCGGAGACGACCTGCACCACACGTTGACGTCGCCTCTGGAACTGCTGCCGTATGCGTTCTTGGCAATCGCGGTCACGGTCGTCGGTGTGATCTACGTCAAACTGTTTTATGGAACCCGCGAACGGTTTCAGGCGTTGCCGCTTTGGCCGCATGTCAAACCTGCCATCGGTGCCGCTTTGGCCGGTTTGGTTGGAATCGGATTGTTCAAGACGCTGGGCAACGACATGCACGCCCTGGGTGTGTTGGGCACGGGATACGGAACGTTGCAGCTGGCACTGACCCATGCGGCGCAGCTCGGCATTCCGATGTTGATGATCATCGTGTTCGCGAAAATCTTGACCACGGCACTGACGATTGGATCGGGCGGATCCGGCGGTGTGTTTGGTCCATCGATGGTGATCGGCGGTTGTTTGGGGGCCGCCATTGGGCTCGGTTTTCAAGCTTTGTTCCCCGGGGTTGTGACTCAGCCGGAAGCCTACGCGGTGGTCGGCACCGCGGGATTCTTTGCGGGAGTGGCGAGGGCACCGATCTCAACGATCATCATGGTGCGTGCGTTGACGGGTGACTTTGGTTTGTTGGTGCCAACGATGCTGGTGACGACGCTGAGTTTCGTGATGTGCAGTCGTTGGAACTTGTATCGCGGACAGGTCCCCACTCGGATGGATTCGAAGGCACACCGGGGTGACTTCATCGTGGATGTGTTGGAAGGATTGAAGGTGGGCGACGTCTTTGACCCTGACCGCAAAGTCCTACTGATTCCGGAAGCCACGACGCTGGACGAGATCGTTCACTGTTTGGCGGACAACCAACAGCATTACTTCCCCGTGGTGGACAAGCAGAAACGCATCGTTGGGATCTTCAGCGATGACGATGTGCGAACGTATTTGTTCAACGACTCCATTTGGCGACTGGCGGTTGCCAATGACGTCATGACCACCGATTTGGTCAGCGTGACGCCGGAGGATGACCTGAACACAGCGCTCAAGCGATTCACGTCGTTGAACTTGGAAGAGTTGCCCGTGATCGACATCGATGAGCCCGGCAAGTTGCTCGGGATGTTGCGTCGCAAAGAAACCATCTCGGCCTACAACCGCCGATTGGTAGAGCACAAGCAAACGGCTGATGAGTCGTAGGTTTGGGTAGTGGGAGAACCGTGGCTAACGCCAAAACGGCTAATGTGTTGAGGGAACGTTGGCTAACAGCTTGTTGTAGGTTGGCCACTCTTGGCTGACGTTCAGTATTGTGACGGGCAAGAGTGCCCATCCTACGTGCTTTCAAAAGTCCTACGTGCTTTCAAACGTCGTTGACTACTGAATCAACAAGTGGCTGACGCCAAGACGGTCAATGTGCTGAAAGCTTGCTGGAAACTCGAATGTCGATTTGCTTCGTTCTACCCTCCCCGGCCCGCTTCGGGCCGGGGAGGGTTACGCGCTGGATCCAATGCTCGACCCTCCCCTTGCTTCGCTCGACCCTCCCAGAGGGAGGATGATGATAAACGCCCGGAAATCAGCAGTTAAAAACTGCATGACCTCCAAGGTTTGGAGAGGGTCTGCTTCTTGGCGTTCGGCTTATGCCTTCAGACGCGACTAGCCTTCGGACGGGTCTTTGCCGTTGATCCAAGGGCCGCCGTATTGCATGTAGTCCGGATCGCGTTGTGTGCTGCCGTAGTCGCCAGCGTCCCATCCGGGAATGTGGACTGCGGGGCCGCCACTGGCGGATCGCTTTTCCCATTTGGATGCCCAACCGGGGTCTTGGTCGGAGATCTTGTGGTCGTCGTCGACGAAGAAGACTTTGCCTTGCCGGTAGCTTTGAGCACCCAAGTTGACGACGGACATCGCGGCGGCACCCAGGTCGGGTTGGTTGTTGCAGAGCGAGGGATCACCGGCTTCGCAAGCGTCCAACCAGTTGGCAAAGTGAGCCATTGTGGTGTTGTCGATTGGGTTGGTGGTGATCCGCTCGGCTTCCTGTCGCACGTGTGTGACGGGGCCACGTTCGGGAATGAAGTCAAATCCGTCGAAGGATTCACCGTTGCCGAACGCGAATGTGCCGTAGTGGCCGCGGATCAGCTGGTTGACTCGGGAAGCTTCGTTGCACATCGTCGCGGTGACCAGGCCTTGGACACCTTCGTTGAAGTCAGCGACCACGGTGGCAACGTCGGGAACATCGCGGCCATCGTACTCGAGGTAGATCCCGCCTGCGCCGACGACTCGGCCGGGAACGCGAAGGCCAGTCGCTTTCAACATGGAAGTGGTGCGGTGAACGAACAAGTCGGTGAACATGCCGCTGCCAAACGGCCAGAAACGACGCCATTGCTTGTAGACTTCGCGATCGAAGGGGACGTCTTCGGCGAGATCATGTTCGGTGCCGAGCCAACGTTTCCAATCGATCGTTTTGGGGTTCATGTCGGGCGTGAGTTTGTAATAACGCCACTGGCCGACGTCGGAGTTGCGGAAGTATTCGGTTTGGAAACCGAGCACCTTGCCGAGTTTGCCTTCGCGAAGCAACGCATTGACTTCGTTCCAAACCGGGAGGCTGGTCGATTGCACGCCGACCTGCATCACCTTGCCGCTGGCACGCCATTTGTCTTCCACGTCGAAAGCTTCTTGGACCGTTTTGGTCATCGGCTTTTCGCAGTAGACGTTCAAGCCGGCTTCGAGTGCGTCGATCGTTTGGCGATGGTGCCAGTGATCGGGGGTGCCGATGCAGACTGCGTCGAGATTCTCTTTCTCGATCATCTCGCGGTAGTCGACGTACTTGGCCGGTTTGGTTTTGGTGGCCTTTTCGATGTAGTCGGCGACCGTGTCGCGTTGAGTTTCGAAGACCTCAGCGACGGCGACCAGTTCGATTTTGCGGCCCGCTTGATGATGTTTACAGAGCGATTTGACGTGAGCGCCGAAGCCGCGACCGCCGGGGCCGATGAAGCCGATTCGCATGCGTTCGTTGCTGCCAGCGGGGGCCGCGGAGGCGGGTTGGCTGGAGATGGTCGCTGCGGTGAGGGTCGCGGCAGCGGCGGAGGTTTTGAGGAATTCGCGTCGGTCGCTCATGGCGGGATCTTCCGGGGTGGGGACTGGGGAAACGTTCAGGCCCATAGACTAACCCGCCAGCAACGCTGGGGCAATTTCCAGCGTGACGATCGCAGCTCAAATCGCTCTTTCAAACCGGACCGGATTGGCATGCCGGTGGGCGCGGTTGAATTCTGAAACCGGTACCAGCGCACTCCCGCGATTGGTCGAGTCCCGCTGCGGATGCGACTTGATAAGAAGGCGAGATCAGGCGTTGGTGCCGACCACTTTGTCTTCGACAGCGAGGATCTCGCCGAGGGTTTCGTCGTCGCGGAAGATCGAGTCGTTGGTGCTCGATTGCCGGAAGGTCGGCTGCGGCACGTTTTGCGATGCGAACGTGTTGACGAGCGAATTGTCGGACGAGTCTGTGTCGTCGCCCGATTGCGTGGAGGCGATGTATTCGCCCGCGGGCTCGGAACCACCATCGAGTTCGTTGAGTTTGTTGATGACGCGAAGTGCGTCCAAGGCAGAAACGTTGCCATCGTTGGTGACATCGATCTTGAAGCCCGCTGTTTCAGCGAAGGACAGCGATCGATCGCCGTTGGTGTTCAAGTCGTTGATGACTTGCAGTGCGTCCAAGGCGGTGATGACTCCGTCGCCGTTGACGTCTTCGCCAAGGTCCGTGTTGTATCGTGGGCTGTCGACTCGTGTTGCGGCGACGGAAACCAGACCTGCCGTTGTGGTCACTCCCGATGTGATTTCACCACCTGCGACGGTGATGGTTGCATCAGCGATCGAGTGAATGACCTGGGAGGGTTGCCAGTGCAGTTGGTACTGGCCGTCAGGCAAATTGGTTTGAGCGAAGGCTCCGGATTCATCGGTCACGACTTGTGGTTCGACGCCGTGGCGAACGCCGGTGACTCCGATCTGTGTCGAAGCATGACCAGCGATTTCGATGCGTGCAATTTGTGACAGCGGATCGATGACGACCAACGTTGACGTTTGACCTTCCGCGAGACTGCCGTTTGCGGTGTTGCGAATGTCGGTGGTGGTTCGCGTGATCAGGTTGCCGGCGGAGTCAAAGGCTTGGACTCGTCCGTAGCTGTCGTCTTGCAAGCCAACGATGTCGACGGCGACATGGCCGACTGGTTCGTCGAAGGCGACTTCGAGTCCGAGACGAGAATCGAGTCCGGCCCACCAACGATTGAGGTTCTCATCCATCACGTGAATCAACGGCTCGTCGATGTACCGTGTGTCCAGTTGGACTTGGACGTTGGTGCGGACGTTGTCGCCGATTGCTGAGAAGGTCATCCCATTGGTGGGCGCGATGTCGGTGTCCAATGCGACATCATCGATACTGAATGATCCGTTGTTGAGTTCAGTTCCATTGACGTCCAAAACCTCAAATTGGACTCCCGCGAGCAGAGTCTCGAATTCGCTACGGTCGAAATCGCCGTTTTCATCGAGGTAGACGTAGCCGGCGACCGGTGCTTCGGAGATCAGCGGCGTCGAACGTGAGGCGGTCAACGTTTGGCTGGTGATGCCGGTCGCTGCGTCCATGACTCGAAGCGAGACGCTGGTCATTGTTGGTGGAACATCGAGCGAAAAGTCGAACGTCGCCGTGGGGCTGTCGGGACTTTGCAAAGTCGTCCACTGGCCGCCGTCGATGGAGACTTGCAGTTCGGAGACGACATTGAGTGTGATGTCGCTCTGCGGTCCCGATGAGTTTTGGTTGATCAGGGTCGCGGAGGACGCTTCGCCTTGAAAGTGCAGTTGATTGGTTTCGGAATCGTAGTGGCCGGTGCCTTCGAAGTTGAGCGGCACATCGAGCACGTCGAAGATGCCGTCGCCGTCTGAGTCTTGCCATCCGATCATCGCGAAAGTGGACTCGGGGGAGACGAAGTCTTGGTAGCCGTTCACCAAGTTGTTGCCGCCGGCCATGATGCTGGGTTGTTGAGTGAACCCCGGGGTAGGGTTGTCGGCCGCGTTGTCGTTGGGTGTGTTGTAGTAGCCACGGCTTTGGTTGTACGAGCCACCACCGTTGTATTCGTCGAGTCCCCAGAACATGTGTGAGAACTCGTGGGCGAACGTTCTCGCCGGGCGAGTCGAGGGCGCGACCACGTACAAGCCGCCGGGGAATGCGAAGGCACCGGAGAAGGATCCGCCCGAGGCGAAGAATCCATCGGGGTCGTCGGATGAATCGCTGATGAAAAGCGAGAACGACCAATCTGTGTCGTGCAGTTCGCGTTGCGAATCGTTGTAGGCGAACATGGCTTCGTCCAACGACAGCGACGAAGGAATGTTCATCTCGTTGAGGAAGTGTCCGACGTAGGTGCTGTAGTTGTTGCTGGTTCGATCGATCGGTTCGATGGGAATTTCCAACGGATCGTTGGCGAACGTGTCGTCGATCACGAATTCCAGCGTGTGAACGGTGTCGAGACGGTCGAGGGCCTCGACCCACCAATTCAGGCCGGTGGTGATCTTCGACATCACCTCATCGATCTCGCCCTCGGTCCAGTTTTGGGTCTTGGGATCGGTTTGGCCGGTGGAATCCAGAAAGATCGGCGTGACGGCGATTTTGCCCAGGAAAAACTCGGCTGTGTCGCTGGTGGTGGCTCCGACAGGAATGCCAGCCGTCATGACTCGCCGCGTTTCCAACGGCTGGAGCGTCAGCGGTCGCCGGGTCGCTTTGCGGCGAGCACTGGCGTTTCGTTGGCTGGATTTCTTGCTGGGAGCCCGTTTTCGCATGTCGGCCGATTGCAGGGAAAGCGTTGAATTCGTGTGTGGCCGCCGTTTCCTAGTTCCTTGGAGCCGGCGAACGTGCATTTTGTTCCCAACTCAATCCAGAAACAAAAGAAGCGAGCGTGACGCAAGGTTCGAATCGATACGGGGGGAACCGTCCATTCGAACTTTACGTCACGCTCGCGAAAATTGATTTCTGGCCGAAGCTTTTCTTCGCGACGATTAATTCATCGACGCGAAGATTGAGTCCAATGCCGAAATTTCCGATTCCTCGGATTGATCGGCCTGATCCCGATCACTTGCCAAGGTTTCCACCACGTCATCGAGGCTGATTACGGCTGCGGAATCGAAGACGCTGGCCGCATCGGCGACGATTTTCGTTTCCGATTCGACAATTGGCTCGCCAGCCGCTTCGGACGATCGAGAATCGTCATCGCTTCGCGAGGTTGGATCGAATGCGATCGTGGCACTGGATGCCAGCACGCCGTCGGAGACTGATGTGTAAACCGAAGTCGTGGACGACGTCGATGCGAGCAATGGTTCGCCGGCACCGGTTGGGTCTTGGCCAGGACTGGTCAACTCGTTGAGTCGGTTGATGACGATCAAGGCGTCCAGGGCGGAGACAACACCGTTTCCGTTGACATCGGGGTACTGAGGCAAGGTGATTCCCGCAGGAATGTTTGCCAGATCGATGTCGCCGTCGGCCGCGTTGATCGCGTTGATGATCAACAGGGCGTCGAGTGGCGTGATCGCTCCGCTGGCGTTGACGTCTTGAATCAACGATGGGTTCTGGTACGGGTTGTTGTTGATCGTGAACGTGTAGTCCTCGACCTCGCCCGATTGAGCCAATCCGCCCGATCCCAGTCCCGCTTCGTTGGACAAACGGAAGCGAGTTTGGATCGCTCCGGTGACCGCTGTCGACGGAACGTTGATGTTGACGGTCGTGCCACCGGTTCCGATGACTCGAGCGACGCCGGAGCCGATGCTGCCAAAGCGTTCCACTTCGGTTTCGTCGAAGGTTCCGTCGCCGTTCCAATCGAACCAAGCGTCCAAGTAGAAGGCCGGAGTGACTCCACCAACAGTTGGCGATTGCACATCGATGACGAACTGGGTGGAGAACCCAGGTCGCATGGCACCGAGGATCGCGACACCGTCGTCTCCGTCGGCGTTCGAGTCCGCGGTTCCACTGCCGTTGTCGACTCCGCCGGCGTCGGCACTGATTTGGTCGCCAAGTTGGAAACCTTCGGTGATAACGTGGCGAGGACCGTTGTCGTCGACGCTGACCGGAGTGCGAGGGTCGGCCGCATCGCCAAAGTCGAGCGGGCTGCCCACGAAGATGATTGCTTCGCCAGCGAGCAGTTGGTTGCCGACTTCATCGGTGATGCGATCGCTGATCACAGATTGACCGCGAACCAAAGAGGCTCCTTCGATCAAGATGCGTGAGTCAGGTTGTTGAACCACGATCGTGCCAGCAGCAATCTCAGCCGCGAATGCATCCGAGATAGCTTCGCCGTACAAGCCAGCGATTCGTTTCTCGCCGGTTTGCGACATGGACAGAATGTCAATGATCGGCTGGATCGCAGCCAACTTGGTTGGGCTGGATTGTTCCAGTCCAGTGACGACTGCACTTCGGACATCATCCAGAGGCACGATCACTGGGATCGAAGCTGGTTGCCCCGCAAATCCGGATTGTGACAAACCGGTGTTGGCGAGGTTCAAGCTGTACTGATCATCGCCGCCCAGAGTCACACGACCGCCACCGATGTTGACGGGGTTCAACCCGACGATGTTGGCCGAGATCGCAGCCACCAAAGCGTTGGCAACTTGATCGGGCGACGATCCACCGAATCCGCCACCGGCGATCGACACCGCAACCGCGTCCGGATCGTTGAGGAATCCGTCGAAGTCGAGTTCAAACGTGACGGCTTCGGCTGTTCCACGCGAGACCGTGAATGTCTGACCATCCGAGATGGTCGTTGCCAGGTTGCCTTCTTCGGATGGCACGATGATTCCGAAACCGAACGAGGTTCCGATTTCACTGTTGCCTTCGACGATGATCGAATCAGTCAGCGAGGTGACCGAGATCGGACCGTTGGTTCCCGAGATTCGGAAATTGCCGGTGGCTCCCGACGATTCGACATTGAGTCCCGCGGTGCTGATTGCGGCGAGCAGTTCAGCCGTGATTTGACGGGCGGTTGAATCGGCTCGGATCGCGACAACCACGTCAGCGTTGGCCGCGGCGGCACCGTTGGAATCGAATTCGAAGGTCAGTTCTTGTTGTCCGTCGAAGATCGAGACTTGTTGACCGTCGAAGTTGTTGATTCCGTTGTCGGTTGTGATCAGCAGCGTGACGTCCAACACATGGTTGGTGTGACGCAGGAAGCTGTCAGATTCGAACGAAACGAAGCTGTTTTCGCTGGCTTCGGTTGTGCCGAGCAGTTGCAGACGTCCGGTTTCGATCGTAGCGTCGTCGTCGACTTGCATGTGAATCGCAACGAGTTGCAATTCAGTCGCGTTGATCGCACGAGCGAAGATGTCGCTGATTTGTTCCGCCGTTGCTGCGGCAGGCAATCGAACGGCGACGTTTCCATCGGCGACGTTGGCGATCGCTTCGGTGTCAAATTCGAAGGTGACTTCGTTGACGCCATCGAAGATCGTCACGAGTTGTCCATCGATGTTGGACTCGATCAGGTTGGTGATCGGATTCACCCGAGTCAACTCGCTGGGCAGAATCGACAGTCCGATGCCGGTGTCGGCTTCGAAGATCTTGTCGCCGACCTGCGTGGTTGCACCATCGGCGTAAACACGACCTTGTTCGGCACTCAAGACACCCACGTTGTCGCCGGATTGCGTGCTGCCAAGCAATTCAACGGTGTAGGTGGCATTGTTCGGCCACACGCCACCGATCGGAGTCAGGCGGATTTTGTTGTCGCCGGGCTCGTAGCTGAATCGGTAGTCAACGCCTTCGGACAGCAGTTCAACTTCGGAACTGTCGGAGAAGAATCGGGTGACACGAACCAGTTCGGAGCGAACGGTCGAGTCATCGATGCCAACGCCAGGAGCAGCGTCGGCAGGTGCGATTCCGTCGATGAGTTGGATTTCAAACGCGTCGTTGATCGTTCCCACGCTGAAGGCTTGACCAGCCAAGTTGAACAGGTCGTCTCCGCGAGGTGAGGTGACAACAAAGCGAGGTCCGTCATTGTCGCCACGTTCTTCGGCTCCACGGTCAACGAAGACGTTGAAACCGAGGCCGTTTGGAGAGGCGACGTTTGGATCATCTGTTCGGAGTTGTCCATTGAGATCGTAGACCGGAGCGATGATCGGGCTTGGTGGCAATCCAATCGCACCGCGAACGGTTTCGAGTGACGAACGATCTTCCAGCGAGCTGATGCCGCTGTCGATCGTTGCCGTGCCGGCTTGTGGTGTGAACACCAAGTTGACCGGGTCAACGAAGATCTGTTGGAACGGGCTGATGAATTGTGAGAACAGTCCCGTGTCACCCGCAGTCGCATTGTTTGCGTTCCGGAAGAACGTGTTGCCACCAACGACGGTCAGGTCGTTCGAGACATCCACGTCACCGGGGACATTGTTCTGCGGTGACGCGATTGCGATTCCGGTTTGGAAGTTCGCAACGATATTGTTCAAGATCGTCGGAGCCGAGTTCTGTTGAACAACGATGCCTTGGCTGCCGGGTGTGTAGATCTCACGAGCGATCGTGGAGATCGCTCCGATGCCGTCGATGTCAGCACCTGCGGCACCGAATTCGAACGTGCCCGAGGTGGACAAGTCAGTCAGGCGAACGAAGCCGAATTGATCGTTCGGGCCAAAGCCGAAGGAATCCAAGTCGATCGTGTTGTCAGAGCCGAAGATCTGGCCAACGGAGAAGAACGTCACGCCATCGCGGCTGATTTCGACCGCAACGCGTTCGGGCGTTCCCGATTCGAAGATGACCAAGTCGGGAGCGGAGGTTCCGTCGCCGACCAACAAGTTGTCTTGGAACAGGAAGGTCGCTTGTCCGCCGGATCCCAGCGAGAACGTGAATTGCCCGGACGTTGGTTCAGGACCGATTCCGTGACAATCAGGCGATCCCAAGGCGGCTTCGGAATCCGTGAATTCCGAGCTCACGTCTGGGCCGAGCGACAGTGTGTCTTGTACAACCGCATCGGCGAACGAGATGCCGCCTTGGTCGAACAAGATCGATTCGAAAACTTGTGGGCCGAGTTCCGCACCGCTTTGGATGGGGCCGCCGACCAACGTGTTGTTGACGATACGGTCGAAGCCGACCGGGTCCTGTGCCGAGGCACCATTGCCGTCCAACCCGGTGATTCGGATTCCGGCGTCAGCGTTGAACGCGATGACGTTGTTCTGAACGACCACACCTGGAATCAAGTTCTCGGTGTTGAGTTCGATCAAGCTGCGAGCGTAGGTCAGGATCGACGGTGTGGCGTCACGCAGGTCGTCCGAAGTGACTCGAGCGGAAGCGTCACGGTTGATATCGACACCGGCGTTGGAGCTGAACAAGAACCGGTTGTTCTCGATCATGATCACGCCTTGTGACTCGTCGACGCGGTTGGAGTCACCACGCAGATCCGCGATTTCGATGTTCTCGAAAGTGGGGCGTCCGGCCGTGTCAGGTCGAATGCTGAGGTCACCGTATAAGTTGATTCGGGTGTCAGCGTTGACCAACGCGTTCGCGGAGCTGGCACTGGCCGGAGGCACGGTGCCGTTGGACCGAGTGGCACTGCCGTCGATGACCGCTTGGACTTGATTGGAGTTGATCAAGCGGATGATTTCGTTGGCGACTTCGGCGGCCGAAGCGGTGCGTGGCAGTCGGACGACGACTCGGTTGTCATCGTTGACGAATCCATCGCTGGCACCGAAGTCGTTCAAGATGTCGAATTCGAACGTCAGGCGAGTGTTGGCGTCGGCCAGTGTGAACGTCGCTCCGTCTTCGATTTCCGAAGCGGGCAGGGCGGTCAACGTGATGCCGCTGTCGAGCCGTTCGTTGGTGTCGAAGGTTCGGAAGCGAGCGTCGAAGGCGACACCGCGAAGTTGGATCGGCTCTCCGGAGACGTCCAGGGCAACCAGCGATCCATCATCGATGCTGATTCCGAATGGGCCGGTGAAGCCGGTGAGATCCAGAGCTGCACCGGTGCCGTCCAAGAACTGACCATTCGCATTGGCTTGCACCTGCGTTCCGTCTGCTGCAACAGCGACTTGCACGGCGGTGCCGTTTCCGTTGCGTTGGACTTGCGGTGTGAAAGCAGGGACTTCGCCGCTGCTGACGTATTCCGACGCGTCGCGAATTTCCAATTGATAGGAACCCGAGACGGTTGGCTGAGTCGGCTGAGCCGGGGTGGTCAAGTTGACCGACTGATCCAGCACGAAGTCTTCGTTGGCACCGATCGGGTTGGCCGCACTGACCATTTCGCCGCGTTCGGCGAATCCGATGATGATGTCGTCGATGAACGCTCCGTTGCCTTCGTTGTCGGCGGCTGCACCTTGGCCGTTGGCACCGAATTGGTCGCCATATCGTTGGGCGGTCGACGCGAATGGTCCGGAGTCATTGATCGTCAGGTTCGGCAGGCGAACCGCGGATCCAGCCAATGGAATGAGTGTTTCATTGCCATCGGTGAATCGGTTGGCCAACGCTTGGCGAACGGCTTCCGCAACTTCTTGCGAGGTCGCCGATTGGCTGATCCGGATCGGGATTCCTGGCAGAGCGTTCTGCGATCCGACTCGCAGGCCGCTGCCGGTGGAGACGGAAACCGAACCGACGCCGTTGAATTCGACCACGGAGGAGTTCGCACGAACGTCCAGTTGTGGGTTGATCGAAACGCTGACGTCGTAGCCGCCGACTTGGGCCGCATTGGTCGTTCCCGAAACGCGTGGGTCATAGTCCCCGTTCTCAGGTCCGCTGATTCCAATGTAGATCACACCGTCCGAAGGAGCCGTGACGGACACGGTGCCGTTGGCTGTGTTTTCGATCGCGAGCAATCCACCGGTTGGGCTGCGTAGTTCGACTCCGGTTGCATCGAAGAAGCGAACATTCAGGTCGATGCCTGGGTTATCTGCAAGCGTGCTGACGGTGATCGTTGTTCCGGCAGCCACTTCGACGCTGGACAAGTCCACATCGCCGAGGTTGGTGACGCCCGTCGTCGTGACGGTTCCGAGCGTTCCACGACCGGAGACTTCGGTGTTGCCATCGGTGTACGGAAGCGGTGTTGCTTGGAACAGCAAGTCGTTCCGGCCCACAGCACCCACTGGGTTGGGGTTGCCGAATGGATCGACGGGGTCGGACGCGTCACTGAAGTCAAAGTTGTCAACGGTTGTGAACTGAGGCGACTGGACGCCGGTGTTCTGCTGGACGACGGCTTGTAATTCAGCACCAATGTCCGATCGAGCAAAGTCGGCGATCGCGACTGAGACTTGACCGGTTTGGATCGAACGTGTGCCATCGTTCAGCACATATTCGACACCATCGATCTCGATGACGAAGGTTTCCGATGCGTCGCTGTAGAGAGCGGACAACTGGTTGCCGGTTGGGACGAGTTGATCGTAGTCGACCGTTCCATCGGTTTCGCCGATGACAGCGGACAGGACACGAGCGACGTCTTCTTGCGACAAGTCGACCAATTGTTCGACATCCGGGTCAGCATCTTCGAAGGTTTGATAGACAGCCAAAACGTCGACTGGAATCAACGCGGTGCCGGTGATTTGGGCGGTGGCATCGGAGGTGTCACGGAAGCCATCGTCCAACAAGTATTCGTTGCCGTTAATGAAGACGGTGCTGAATTCGTCCGGGTTGTTCTGATAGAAGACCGCGAGCTGGGCACCTGATGGGACCAATCGCTGAACATTGACGCTGGTGTCAAACGTGGTGCTAACAGCAGCGGCGACGTCGGCCGCAGTCAACGTGGCCAGGGCGGTGGGTTGCCCGTCGGTCACATCGATTTCAATTTGGCCGGCCGACACGGTGCGTGTTCCGTCGGTCAAGATGTACTCTTGGCCGTCGACGGTGAAGGTTGCTTCGGCGGTCGCACCGCTGTTGAACAGTTGCGACAGTTGAGCGCCCGATGGGAACGCGATGGTTGGCGACAGGTCGACCGAGAACAGTTGGCCACCGATCGTGAAGGTTTCACCATCAGTCAGTCCACTCGCGGCGACCGTGCGGATTTCGGCGGTGTTCGTCGCGGTCGTGCCGGCGGATGAGAACTCAATTCGCAGTGCAAGGTTGCTCTGACCAGCGAACTCGTTCAGTGGCACGCGAGCCTGACGCCAGGTTCCCGTGTTGTCGAACAATTGCTGAACGTCCACGTCGATGTCATCGTCGTACACGCCGACTGGAGCCGGATCATCGAACTCGTCGTCAAAGTCAAAGTTGCCACGAGTTTCGTTGTTTGTTGCGACCAAGTGCTCGACACCGAACTCATCGATGACATAGACACGCATGGTGTCGCGATCTTCCGCGAACAAATCATCGTCGTTGTCACCGGCAGAGTCGTCGTCAACGCCGTCCGTTTCCAAGAAGTAGTTGAAGTACATCGTCGGCAAGTCAGCCGACGCATAGCCTTCCAAACTGAACGCGTTGGATTGTACGATACCCTTGGCACCACCAGGCAGGTTGTACGTGCTTTGGACGTCTTGTCCGTCCTGGCGGACGTTTTCGTTGACCGTGTTCAGGTTCTGAACAGGTGCCTCACCGAAGTTGTAGTTGCCGTTGAAGGCACCCGCGGTGTAGTTGAACTGCAGCGAGTTGCCGCCGGTGTAACCGACGCGAGTGTCACTGAAGGTTTGGTTGTAACCATGACCGTCGTCGTCGGCACGAGCCCCGGCGACGTGCCACAAGTTGTAATCCAGCGTGCTGAAGTCGAGACCCAGAGCACCGAAGATGCCAGTCTCGATGAAGTTGCGGCCACCGGCGAAGATGGGCTGCAATTCACCAAGTGTGTTGAAGGCATAGATGCGGCCGTTGCTGGTCGTGCCGAACAAAATGTCGCTGTAAGCACCGTCTTCGACACTGTTTGGACCGGCACGAAGGCCGGTGAAGTTCAATCCGAGCAAGTCGGTGGCGGTCGAGACATAGTTGCCAACGAAGCGGGCGCCCGTCCCGTTGAGCTGGTTGCTTGGCACGAAGTACAAGCCACCATTGTCGCTGACGCCGTACAAGTCGCTGCCGATCATCTCGATGCCAGTGATGGTGCCGCCGTTTGGCGAACCACCGGCACGAAGAGCTCCGGTCACGCTGCTGACGTTGGCGATCGCCCCCGTGATGGCCAGCGAGTTGCCTTGCGGTGTTGCGGTGACGGTTGGCAAGGAGCCTCCCGTGTTGGCCGCTTGGACTGCTTGCGAGATGCGGAAGGCAATCGTTTCGGCAGTGTCTGTTGGCAACAAGGTGACCGCGATGTTACCGGCGGTGACGTTGTTGGTTCCGACCAATGCGATTCCGTCCGCTGCCGTGGCACCCGGGCCTGTCAGCTGAACGTTGGTCGCGGTTGGCAGCGCCAATTGTGTTCCCTTGGCGGAAACTGGAATACCTTCTTGGCGGATGATCGATGCCAGCGTGTCGATGAAGACAACCGCATCGGACGTGCGATCCAGTGGCACGCGGATGTTGCCCGGTGGAATCGCCGCGGTGGAGTCCGTGATTTGGAAGGTCACGGGAGCGTTGCCGGGTGTTTCAACCGTCAACAACGTGTTGTTGACGATGCTGGCGGGGTCCAACGTCGTGTCCGTCGCGATCGGAATCGCGGCGTTAGGGAGGGTCGCACCAGTCGAGGCGTCCGCTGGCGATGCGGCCAAGATCGTGAAGCCTTGATTCAGCTCGAACGTTTCCGTCTCGGTACCGTTGGTCAGGCTGAAAGTGTCGCCATCGAACAGACGAGCCACAGGCAAACCGCTGGCGTTGTTGGCGGTTGCATCGGCGATGCCCAACTGAGTGTCTTGGTTTCCGACCGGGATCGATGTGTCGATCGCACCGACTTCACGACGGTCTGTACCGGCACCGGCGTTGAACAGAGCAAGGTCAAAGACCGGTCCAGTTGCTTCACCGGTTTCTTCGTTGAAGGTGTACAGGATGTTGTCGATGTAATCCAAACCGTCTTGAGCGGTTGGACGGTTGCCGATGAAGAAGCCTGTTTCAGCACCGAAGCGGGCGCGAATCGTGATGGCTTCGACTTCGATTCCATCATCGCTGGCTTCGTCCAGGATCTGCTGGGCTGGTGGATCTTCCGCGTCCAAGTTGTGGAACGTTTCGATGCCAGCACCCACGCTGAGCGGAGCACTCAGCTGGCCCGTCGCGGTGTCGATTCGATTGTAAGTCCACGTGGTGTCGCCGGCGGGGCGATCGTCGTAGCCCGTGTAGGCGAACAGTTCTCCATTGGCCGTGAACGCGATGTCGCGAACTTCGTCACCGAAGTTGCCGATCGTGCCGTAGGTTTCGCCGGTGAATGGATTGACGACGAACAACGTCGATCCAGTGTTGACGTACAAGACAACGTCATCCAGCGAGTAGTCGAGGATCGAGTCGTTATCGAACAGGACTGGCTGAACGGGAGTCGACGCGGTGCCTGGATAGAAGAAGCTCGAACCGGAGAAGTTCTCTTCCGCGATGCGTTGGATCGAGTCGACCGGTTCCAGACGCAACAACGGGTTGGCGGTGTCGCGGTTGGTGAATTGATCCAAGACAGCAGGTTGACGCGATTGATTTGAAATCGCGACGTAGTAGGTGCCTTCAGGAAGCTCAGCGGAACCGATGTATGGATCCGCATTGCCGAACGATCCACGCGTTAGATCGGATGGGTCGTAGCCTGCACCGGCGGAAGTTTGATCGTCGGCAACGTTGCTGTCGCCACCGATTAGAACCAGCTCGCCGAGCGAGTTGAAAACATACAGAGCGGTGTCGGCACGAGCCAAACCGTCGGAGTAGTCGAGGTCGAAGACGGTCGCCAAGTACAACGCCGCGTCGTCTCGCGTGAGCTGTTTGTAGTCGATTTCGAATTCAAACCAATCGACGTCGCCGCCGTCGGTCAACGATCCCGAGATGTTCTTCGACAGGCTGTCGCTGGACAGAGGACCCGCAGCGTTTTGCAGGTCGATGTCGACGCGGTCAATGCCACCGGAGTCACGGTTGATCACGATGCTGCCATCGGCCAACGTCGTGATGGTTCCGTCGGAGGTGTACTGACCGTCGTACAATCCCAAACGTTGAGCGTCAGCAAGCGTGTTGTTGGTCGACTCGGTTTCGAAGTCGTCGCCGGCCAATGGGCTGTGCATCGGACCACCGATGACCTGAACGCCGTTGGTCGCGAAACGAACGTCGCTGTAGCGAACTTGTGTTCCCGCGAACACGTCGTCTTCGCCCAAGCGAATTTGCAGTTGATAGCTGCCCGTGGTGCGGCCTTTGCCCAGCGAATCGCCGCTGGTCAGGAATCCGCCACCGTCGGCCAAAGTCACGTCTTCGGCTGTGTCGGTCAGTCCGCTGCGAACACGAACGTGATACAGCAAACGCTGTCCCACAGTGCCCGGCAGGGTGATTCGCATGCCTGCGTCGCGAGCGTTGGTTGAGTAGTTGTCTTGGAACATCGAGTCGTCGGCGGTTGCGTCCACCAACGTGGTGCCGAGTCCCAACACTTGATCGATGTCGTAGCCGTTCAAGCCACCACCGCTGCGACGAGCGACTTCTTCACGCAGAGCGGCACGACGTGCGGCGGCGTTTGGATCGGTCGGGTCGACGGAGAGCAACTCTTCGATCTGACGAGCTTCTTCGAGCGAGTCGTCCGACAGAATGATTGTGTTGCCGTTGGCATCGATCAGTTCGATGACCGTGTCGAGGTTCGAATTCGTGCGGTCGATGTCGAGCCAGATTTGCGTGCCCGCTTCTGCGACGAAGGCATAAACATCCTCGTCACCGCGGCTGCTGATTTCGCCTTCGACGATCAAGCCAATGCGACGGGATTCGTCACCGGCTGCGATCGAAGGAGCGAGTTCGCCCAGGTACTGCGAGGTCGCAGGAGTCGCATTGGTGTCGCTGTTGCCGACGTTGCCCGGTTCGTTCTCGCTGGTGACCGAAACGTTGGAGTCCGAAGCGGCTTCGCGAATCGTGATCCCGTCCCATGATCCGGCACCGTCGATGCTTTGTGGCAATGTGATGCTGGCGGGATTGGCTGGATCGAATGGAATCCACTCGACGAACGACGTCAATCGAGCGGCATCGGTGCCGCCGCTGAGTTGCCACACGTGAGCGGTTTCGATGTCGGCTGGTTGGCCGTTCTGGCTAATTGCGGTGGTGCCATCGGAGACGCCGTCGAAGTTTGCCGAGCCAGCAACTGGTCCGAACGCACCCGGGATGTCGCCATTAATATCGACCGCAATGTCGAAGTTGAAACCGGTTTGAACATTGTTCAGACGGTTGAGCAGATCGCCCGCATCATCGGTAACCCAGCCGCTGTACGAAGCATTGAACTGGTTGATCGAATCGTTTTCGTAGACACCACCGTGAGTGAATCCAACGCGAGCGGTTTCGTTCAATGTCATCAAGCGGAAGTCTGCCTGGCCAGGCGTTCCGATTTGATAGAGAACATCCGCATCGTCGGCGGTGACACCTTGATCGAGATAGCTAATGACTCGGATCGCACCGATGTTTCCGGCGGTGAAGTTTGCACCGTCGACGGTTTCGAAGTCGAGCTTGGTGTAAGCAACCGCGCGGTTGTTAACGATGAACGTTTCAGCAGTGAATCGAATTTCGCGGCCGAACGCGGTGAAGACACCACTGCTGCGAACTCGGTCGGGACCAACCAAGATCGGGTTCGGGTTGTCGTTGGGACCAAACGCGTTGATCAATGGAATGCGTGTGCGATCACCGGTGTCGCTGGTGACTTCGATGAAGGTCGTGTACAGGAACGCGTAGTTTTGCTGGGCCAGCAAAGCACCGCCGTTGTTCTGGTCGATTCCAGTGACAACGACGTTCTGAAGTTCGCCGCCGCCGAGCACAGTTGTGTTCAGGTAACCGGGCGAGTTGGGATCGATGTCGTTGTCGATCGTCGTGCCGTTGTCGACTTCGGTGCGATCGGTTCGGTCGTATTCTTGGCCGAGCGGCAACAAGGCTGGCGTTTCTTGTCCGCTGCCTGAATCGCTGGTCAAAATCGAGATGGGATTGCCGTCGGCATCCACACGAACACCGTTGTTATCGGTGTCGATGTTGGCCATGCCGTCGGGCGTGAAGCCAGCACCAACGGTGTCGTCGAGCAAGCTGGTCAGGACGACTGGGAAGTCAGGTTGGCCAACGATTTGCAAGCTGCCACCGATGCGATCGGCGATGTCCAGCATTTCGTTTTCTGCGGTCAGCAGCGTACCACCAGCCACGATGCCGGCTTGGCGACGCAGCAACACGTCTTCCACGTCGAGGTCTTGGTTCTGGAACTTCACAACCAGCGATCCACGAGCGTCGCTTTCCAAACGCAACCCACCGTAGATGTGTTGGTTCGGGATCTCGATCATGTCGCGAACGATGTGGACGATGTCCGTGTCATCCCAAACAACTTCGGTCGCGACGCTGCCGCCGCGAACTTCCAACCCGTTCAGTCCAGCGGTGATGATTCCCGCCGCGACGTCTTCATCGGAAACAGTCGCGGAATCGATTTCGTTGCCAGCGATCAATGGACCGCTGTTGCCGGAGATCTCATAGCGATTGAGGCTGTCTTCAACCGGAGAACCGATTCCAAAGTCGCGCGACGCGGTCGAGCGGCCTGGGTCGGTGACTTCTTGCCATGAGAAACTGTTGACGTCAAACGTCAAGGCAGGGCCACTGCCGTCGATGAACTCATTGTCCACAACGACTGGTTGAGCACCGCGGACGAAGACCGTGCCGCTGGCGTTGTTGACCCGTCCGACGCGTTGTTCGCGTGGGTCGTCAGGATTGTTGTTGTCGTTCCCGCTGTCGTTCAAGAAGCCACGGCCATCGGCGTTGCTTTCGAATCGCGAATTGGCGACACGCAAACCACTTTGATGAACTTCCAACACGTTGAAGCTGGCAAAACCACCTTCGATTCGCGAGGTGCCACCGCCGCCGGCCAGCACCGCGTGGTCGAACGATGCGTCCGCTCCGAAGGCCAAGTAGATGCCCGACCAATCACCAGGTGACAGTTCGTTCTGTCCGTCGTTAGTGCCTTGAGCGATGTTGTTCGTGTTGAACGCTCCACCGGTCCCGTACCGGTCATCGTTCAGACTGGTCAGGATGATCGGTTCTTTCGCGGTGCCTTCCGCGTACAAGTGCGATCCGAAGGTCACGTCGATGCGTGCACCATCGAGTTTGACGATCATGCCTGGATCGATCACCAAGCTTGGATCGAGACGACCGGCGCGGGCTTGCAATGGAGCCGTGATGGTCAACAGATCCAAGCGATCCGTACCGATCGATGCGGCGTCGGTGAAGGACGTTTGCGAAGCGTTGAGCACGGTGACTTGACGGTACTCGCCAACGGTTCCGTTGCTGGAGACTTCCGCACGGTAGACGATTCGCGATGCGAATCCGCTGCCCGCTGGAGCGGCTGGGATTCCCGATACGCTGATCGAACCTTCATCGATGACTTCGATGATTTGCGATTCGCTACTTGGACCGACTTCGGTGCCATCAGCGGTCGCGAATGTGAAGCGGTAAACGTATTGCCCCGGTTCCACCATTCCGGTTCCGCCCGCCGCCGGATTTGGCACCGAACTGGTTTGGATCGTGCTGCTGGCACCAGCCAACAATGTGCCCGCGATGATGCTCGGGTTCAGTATGTTGCTGCCTTCGGCAGTCGAATCACGGTACGACGTGTCGCTGGTGTTCAATCGACCGACGAGTCGGAACTCACCAGGGTTTCCGTTGGCGTCCACGGTTGCACGATAAAGGCGACGACCGGAGAAATCGCTGGAGGCGGAAACGGTTGGCAGTCCCGACAATTGAACCGAACCATTCGCGGCGACGGTCACGGCTGAGGTGTTGTCGCTCGGTGTCGATTCGAATCCATTCTGATCGACGAAGGTCATGCGGTAGACATAGTTGCCCGCGTCCAGTCCATCCGCTGCGGCTGGTGTTGCTGTGGTAGCGGTGCGAACCAGCAACACGCTGGGTGCTTCGTTCGCAGCGTTGACGCCACCGGGATTGCCTTCGATCAACAAGTTCTCGGTCAGGACGTGAACGATGTCGGTGTCATCGAACCGAGCGTTGACGTCGAGTGATTGCAAGTCACCACCGGTCGGTGTCAACAAACGAATTTGCAACCCGTTGATGGAGTTGTTCGTCAGGACGTTGCCGCGAATGTGAGGCCCAACGCGGGTGACATCGCTGGTGAAGTATGAAGGAGTCGAGGCACCGGGGGCGACTTGATTTTGGTACTGCGATTCGTCGAATCGGGTTTCTTCGAACGTGTTTGGCGTCGCGGCAATGGCGGCTTGGGCCGAATTGCGGATTTGGTTGTTCAGGATCGTGGCGCGAACGTCTGCCAACTCGATTGGCGAGATGGTCAGCGTTTGACCGTCGACCGAAACTTGACCACCACCGTGTTGGATGTCGGCGTATTGGATGTGGTTCAGGAAGACCGCGTTGTCTTCCATATTGATTTTGCTGTCGTCGGCGTAGTCGATGTCTCCACGCAGATCGATGCCGCCCCATGAGCCGACTTGGCCGTTCAGTCCAACGAACGAGACCGCGTCGTAAGGTGTGCCCAGGATTTGCAGTGACGAGTTGCTGCGATCGACTGATTCGGAGGTACTGCCAACGCCAATTCGGCTGCGTGACATCTTGAATTCGGAACCACCGTCGATGACCAACGCGATGTCCTGTGGAACATCGAGGCTGGAACCGTCTTTCAAAGCGTTGCCGAAGTCCGAACGACCGATTTCATAGCTGCCGCCACCGATCACACGAATCTTGGTGACGGGCGTGCCGCCGTTGTTCAAACGGAATTCAGCCAAACGGATCGCGTCGTCGATCTCAGCAACAGGCTTGGTTGGCGTGCCCATCGTGACGAACAAGTCGAACTGATTGACATCGTTCGTTGTGAAGTCGCGGTCGGGCAAATTGGTTCCCGTGACGCTGTCGACATAAATGACGGCGTCGGGATTGGTTGGGTTGAACCAGAAGTTGAATTCGCCGCCAGGTTGACCATCGGCGTCACCGTCCAGCGGTTGTGCTGCTGTTCCACCGACCGGAGTGTCCAACAAACTGCTGGACGCGGCCGTTTCGTAGGACATAACCAATTCGTAGGTGCCCTCGGTCACGCCACCGATACCGGTTCCGGCGATCACAGGGTTGTACGAATTGTTGCCTGAGGCACTGACACCGACGACATAGTCGCCAGCTTCCAGAATGTCGATTTCGATCAACGAGTCGTCGCTGAAGTAGTCGTCGTTGGCCGCGATTTCGACGTACTCGTCAGCACCGACTTGCTTGTACAGGCGAAGGGCGGTGTCCAGCGTGCTGGAAAGACTCAGGCGTTGAGCCACTGTCGAAATGGAGAGCTTGCCCGGTTCCGTCAACTCGAATCGATAAAGGTCGATGTCGTTGGCTTCGGGACGGAACAAGTATTGTCCGTTGACGATGTCCGATGGGCTTGGGAACAACGCTTCGTTCGCGTCTCCCAGTTGCGACGATGAGTCGACCACGTCGGGTGACTCGGGGTTCAAACCATCGAGAACCGATCCGGTTGATTGCGTGACAGGTTGCGGCAGGTGATCGGAGTAACCGTAGCCGAGCAATTGGCCGACACCCAAGAACGCACCGCGGAAGAACTCGCCTCCGGTTTGGTCATCGACGCTGGCGTCGAAGTCTTGCGCGTCCATCACCAAAAGCTGGCGGTCGCCAATGGAAGCCGCATTGGGATCAACGCCCAAGAACGTTTGACCGTTGATGTCCAATGGACGCGTGTCCAACGTCACGCCACCAACGGCACTGTTCACGGTCAGGTTGTCGTCAACGCTGCCGTAAAGCTCACCCAGGGTGATGCTCAGCAGAGGACTTCCCGATGGAATGCTGGTGACGGCACCCGATGCGGTGTCGCCAATCTCAACAAACTGAACGCCCAAGTATTCGCTGAACAGCGACATGACTTCGCGAACGCGTTGCTGTTGTTCCGCGGTGATTTGGTTGATGTAAGTCTTGTCGAGGTCCAGGCCACTGCTGCTGGGATCGTCGCCCAACCAACTGGTCGGGAAGTTGTAGTAAGCGGTTGTCACGCCATCAAACGTGTCCGCACCACGACGCCACACATCCAAAGGAACGGTGCGTTCCAAGCGACTTGGGTCATCCTCACGAAGATTTCGAACACCTTGGTAGTCGGTTCCACCTGGGAAATCGAGCGTGTAGAGAGGATCGTTGGGATTGGGGTTGTCGATCTCGCCACCAGTCAGGCGAACGCTGGCGGTTTGGCCTTGGCCAATTCCCGCCAGGTTGTTGATGACCGATGCGGTGTCAAAGCTGTCGCCTGCATCGCCAGCAACCGAAACATTGCCCGGCGTCATTGGCAAGGCACTGTCGTTGCCGACTTTCAATCGGATCGCGCCCGAGATCTTGGGCAACTGATCGATCGGCATCGGTGGATTGGTTTGTTGCGTCAGGTCAGGAACTTCGGAGAAGCTGAAGTTGCTGTTGCCGTCGTTCAAAAAGTCATCGAAGGTCAATCGAACCGCGTTCGGTTTGCCAGCGATCGACGCGATTGCCGTAGGAGTGAAGACGTCGTCGTCTGCTCCCGTGACGGTGTCGCGGGTGTAAATCAGTTGGAACAACTCGGACTGAGTCGTCAGTTCGGCAACGTTGACATCTTCGGTGAAGTACACATCGATCATGTTCAATCGAGGTGTGCGTTGGCCTTGGTTGTCGACGTCGATTGGTTCCGGAACCACTGCCAAAACTTGCGGTGGTTTGTTCAGTATGAATGGAACGGCAAAGTCGACACCGTCGTTGAACGCTTCGCCCGCGAGGTTTCGCAAAGCACGATCGCCGGCACCAAAGATTTCGACTTGATAGGCATCGTCAGGAAGTGGTTCAGCGAAACGGAAGACGACTTCGTTGGGGTTGCTGCCCAAACCGATGTAGCCCGCATTGACGGGAGTGTCCGTCGCGCCTGTCAACGGCAGCGTGCCCGCGAAGGTGCCAATCGTTTGGCTGGTGCTTCCGCGTTCTTGGGTCGCGGTGACCAATTCCGCTGCGGTGGGCGTGTTGTTGAGTGCATCGATGAACTCAGCCACGGTCGTGGGGCTCGACGCGTTGCGATTGACCTGAACCGTGATGATTTTGCCACTGACGGAAACCAACGGAGCCGTTGGGCCACCAAAGTCACGCGACTGAACGATGACTGAGATGCCTTGTCCACCAACACCTGATTGGTTGGCAACGATCTTGGTGCTGAAGGCATTGCCCAGACCCAAGTCGGTGACCGATTGTGCGGCGTTGGCACCTGACAACGTGAGCGAAACTGGGTTGCTGGCAACCGCTGGGCCGATCGGAGTCGACGATGGGCCGCTGACCTGGAAACCGTCGGCGACGGTCTCGCGGTTTAGGTTCCGCTGCGTGGCGTTGTAATCTTGCAGTGCAAGCGTCAGATCACGAACGGTTGCCGGGCGGCTTGGGTTCGAGTTCAGGTTGATGCTGAGCGTTTTGTTCTCAGGATCTTGGGTGATGATCACGGGAGCGGTCGTCAGCGAACGAGACGTCCCGGTCAGGGTGACGACTGTTCCGTTGCCACTGACACCAGCCGCGGAGGCGCGGAACTCGAGCAACACATTCCCATTGGTGTTGAAGTCCGTCACGGCCGTCGCCGCTTCAAACCCACCGTCTTCGCCCGCACGCGTCACGCTGATCGCAAGCGGATTGTCAGCCGTTCCGAGTGTGGTTGGATCGATCGACGAATCGTCATCGAAACGGAACGTCAGCTCATTCGGCGACACGTTCAAAAGCTCGAGGCCATTGACCGGACGAATCGTGCTGCTGTTGTCGATCAGCTCCGATGCGTTGGGCTGGATCGCGACCAACTCGGGCCCAGCCAACAATTGGCGAGCTTCGAGCGATTGCGACTGGAGGCGTCGTTCCAGCTTGGCACGTTGCGTTTTCCCGCGTCGTGATTGACCTCCCAACAAGGAAGATCCGCTGCGGCGGCGACGATCATCACGCCGCTTAGCGGCCGATTCGTTGGCGTTGTGCATGTTGGAAGAGTTGCCCGGGGTACCGATCGTCATCAGTGTTGGCCTCGTCGTGCCGCTCGTGGCAAACCAATTTGGGGCTGGTCGGCGGCGGAGCAGGATGCGGGGGAAGTTGCGAAAATGGATGCCAAAGTCAGAGAAAAAGCTGGTTTTTGGCAGTTTGGATAAGTTGCAGCGGCTGCGCAATTGGGGCTTGGCCGCGGGGGTCGAGTGTACTTGGGGTGCCTCGCAAAGCAACGAAAAACGCTGTTATGGCAGGGTTTATGTCGCTGCGTGACGGTCGTGACGGTCATCCGGTTTCGATGACTTTCACCTGGCGTTGGATGCAAAATGAGACCGGAAAGTTCCCGAACGCTTTTGACCGCCAACGCGGACATGCGGTCGCCGGAATTCGAGTCCCCTTGGAACGGTTTTGCGGAACCTGATGCCCCGCACGGGTTTGAGGACGGTAAAATCAACACCAACATCACTTCCCAACCTGGAGAGACGCGGATGAGACACCTGATTGCGATGGCCCTGATTGCTTGCTTGGCTGCTTCGGCAACCGCAGACGACAAACCCGAAGGTAAGAAAAAACGAGCCGGAAACCGGGGTGCCGGCACCTGGATCGCCCAGAACGTCGCCAAGTCGCTCGAGAAGGTCGATCTGACCGACGAGCAGAAAGAGAAGTGGAACGAAGCCAAAGAATCCTTCACCGCCCAAATGAAAGAACTGAAGGAGGAGGGACTAACCCCCGCACTGACGAAGAAACGTTCCGAGATTCAGAAGGAGGCTCGTGAGGCCGGCGTGAAGGGCAAAGAATTGGCCGCGAAGCTAAAAGAAGGTTTCAGCGAAGAGGAACAAGCCCTTTTCGCAAAGCAGCAAAAGGCCGTTCGATCGATGCGAGCCTCTGTGGCGGGGATGCTAACCGCGGAACAGATCGCGGCTCTGCCCGAGCAAGCCCAAAAGCAAATGACCGCTGCCAAAGAACGCGGCCAGGGTAAAGGAAAAGGCCAGGGCAAGGGCAAGGGGAAAGGCAAAGGAAAGAAGAAACAGAACGATTGAGCTCGCTGACTCAACGATCGACTCATGCCACGTGGAAGCCCGATTCATCGAGCCCACGTGGTTTTTCTTTTGTAGGTCCGGTTCCCACCGGCCACTCCTCGGCAGCCACTCCTCACCGGCCAATTTCCGCGGCACTCTTCTGCAGCGGCCGGTAGGAACCGGCCCTACTTTTGAACGGCGTTGGATTCCTAACGTTTGGGTTTGCTCATCAGCAGTTTGTAGTGGCCCGTGCCCAGCAGATCGTCCAATCGTTCTCGCAATTGCGGCGTGATATCGACTCGGAACTTGTCAGCTTTGAAATGCACCGTCTCGCCTTCGCACAACTGCATCGCCAACAACAAATCCTTGTTGCCCGGGTAGCCGCGAACGATTTCACGCACGTTGGACACCGTCTTCTCGTCGTGCTCCGCTTCGTCCAAACGGATCCGAATCCCGTGGGTGTAGCGTGAATCGAGCTCGTCCAGCGGCGTCAGTTCGTCGATGATCAGGTTGATTTCATCACCACCGCCACGACGGTCGACTTTGGCTTTGGCCAGCACCACAGCATCGGGCTGAATTCGTTCGCCACAAACCGCGAACCCCTTCGGCCAACAAATGCAACGAACACTGCCTGCCATGTCTTCCAAATCGAAGTTGGCGTATTTGCTGGGCGCACCCGGTTTCGGGTTCTTGGTGTGTGCGATTTTGATGCTGCTGATCATTCCGCCAACGATGACCTCATCGCGGTCTTTGCAATCCGCCATCGATTCGGTCGTGTGCGTGCGGAACGTCGCCAGCTTGTTTTCAAACTCAGCCAGCGGGTGACTGTCGAGATAGAAGCCCAAGACTTCCTTCTCGGCCAACAACTTTTCGCGGTCGGGCCACTCTTCGATGTCGGGAAGCGGCACCGCGGCGGAATCGCCATCGTCACTGGCATCGTCGTCTTCGTCGAATGCATCGAAGAAGCTCGCTTGCCCGGTCTTCTTGTCCGCTTGAACCTTCGCACCCGCTTGCATTGCTCGTTCGATCACGGACGCCAATTGGCTGCGTTTGGCACCAAAAGAATCGAACGCACCGGCTTTGATCAGCGTCTCGATCGCACTTCGGTTGCAATCATGCGGATCGATTCGTTCGCAGAAGTCAAAGATGTCTTTGAACGGACCATTCTTTCGGCGTTCGGCTTCGATGCTGATCGCGGTCGAACCACCGCAAGCCTTGATGGCCGATAGCGCAAACGGAATCTTGCCATCCAGAACACCAAAGTCCGCGTCGGATTGATTGACATTTGGTGGCAACACCTCGATGTCCATCCGGTCGCAATCTTCCATGTGCTCGACGAGCGCGTCTTTGCGTTTGAAGTTCCGCCCCGAGATGTCGCTGGACAACAACGCCGCCATGAACTCGACGGGGTAGTGGGCTTTCAAAAACGCGGTCTGGTACGCGACCAAAGCGTACGCGGTCGAGTGCGACTTGTTGAAACCGTAACCGGCAAACTTGACGATCAGGTTCCAAATGTCCTCGGCGTCTTTTTCTGCCAGACCATTCTTGACCGATCCGGCGATGAAGACGTCGTGATTGGCATCGATCAACGCCTGCTTCTTTTTACTAATCGCCTTGATGCACGTGTACGCTTTGGCCAGCGGCACGTCTCCGAGGCGGTTGAGAATCCGCATCACCTGTTCTTGGTAGACCATGATCGAGTTGGTCTCTTCCAAGATCTCTTTCAAGACCGGGTGTTTGTACTCCGGTTGCTGACGACCGTGTTTGATATTGACGTAATCGTCGACCATCCCGCCCTCGAGCGGACCAGGACGGTAAAGCGCGGCCGTCGCGATGATGTCGTTGAACGTGTCGGGCTTCATCCGCTGAAGCAAATCGCGAATCCCGCCGGACTCGAGCTGGAAAACTCCCTTGGTTTCGCCGCGTTGCAGCAATGCGTAGGACGGTTTGTCGTCCAGAGGGAACTTCAGCGGATCAATCGTGTTGCCAGTCGTCTGCTCGACCAACTTCACCGTTCGCGAAAGGATCGTCAGGTTTCGAAGACCCAGGAAGTCCATCTTCAGCAGACCCGACGCTTCCACATCGACCATTGCCCACTGGGTAATCACGTCTTGCTTACCCGGCACGCGGCCAAGCGGCACGTATTCGGTCAGCGGTTTGTCGGCGATCACCACCGCGGCGGCGTGCGTGCCGACGTTGCGAGCCAAACCTTCGATCTTCATCGCCAGGTCAAGCAGTTCGCGAATTTCTGGATCGCCGTCATAGATCATCTTCAGGTCGGCGCTCTTGTCGAGCGACTTCGCAATGGTGATCTTCAGCTCGTCGGGAACCAACTCGGTGATTTGGTTGACACGTGAAAGCGGAATGCCAAGAGCGCGACCGGTGTCCTTGATCGCAGCCTTCGCGGCAAGCGTTCCGAACGTTCCGATCTGGCAAACCATCTCGCTGCCATAACGTTCCTTCACATAGTCAATGACTTCGATCCGACGTTCTTTTTCGAAGTCGATGTCGATATCAGGCGGCTCGGTCCGCGACTCATCGAGAAATCGTTCGAACAGCAAGTCATAACGCAGCGGACAAACGTGCGACATGTAAAGCGCATAACACACGATCGCACCCACACCCGAACCCCGGGCCGTCGCGCTGATGCCGATGTCGCGAGCGTGGTTGACGAAGTCCCAAACGATCAAGAAGTAAGTCGGATAGCCCAACTTTTCGATCACGTCCAATTCGCGATCCAGACGAGCCATCACTTCGTCGGAAAGCTTCCCGTCGATGATGCGTTCATCATCGCCTTCGTAACGCTCCATCAATCCCTGCTCGCAAAGCTTTCGCAGGTAATCGAGCGGCGTCAATTCGTCGGGGCAGGGGAAGCTCGGGAAAAAGTACTGGTTGAACTCCAACTGAATGTCGACGGTGTCGGCGATTTGTTGGCTGCGACCGACCGCGTCCTCGAGTCCCGGGAACTTCTCATACATCTGTTGCGGGCTGCGAAGGAAGAACTGATCGTTCTCCATTTTCATTCGCGTGTTGTCGGTTCTGAATCGCCCGGTGTTGATGCACAACATGATGTCTTGGGCTTCCGCGTCCTCTTGATTGACGTAGTGGCAATCACTGGTCGCGACCAAAGGCAAACCCATCTTGTTGGCAATGTCGACCGCGCCTTCGAGCTGGGTGCGTTGGATGTCGACGTCGTTGTTCATGATCTCGATGAAGTAACGATCACCGAAGACCTTGTGGAACCAACCGGCAACCTTCTTGGCTTCTTGTTCGTGTTCTTTGGTTTGAATCCCTTTCAGAATCGCACGGCTGAATTCACTGCTCACGCAACCCGACAAGCACACGATGCCCTCGTTGTACTTCTCAAGAATCTCTTTATCGATTCGCGGTTTGAAGTAGAAACCTTCCAGTGACGCGGCCGACGCCAGCTTGATCAGGTTCTTGAACCCGGTTCGGTTCTGAGCCAATAGCGTCAGGTGATAGCTCGCCGCTTTGCTGCTACTTGCTCCACCTTTGTCGAATCGACTTCCCGGTGCGATGTAGGCTTCGTATCCGATGATCGGATTGATGCCAGCGTCTTTGGCTTTGCGATAGAACTCGAGTGCACCGTGTAGGTTTCCGTGGTCGGTCAGCGCCAGCGCATTCATCCCATGATCAACGGCTCGGTTGACCAACTTTCCGATGTCACCGGCTCCATCGAGCAAGCTGTAGTGACTGTGGCAGTGCAGGTGAACAAACGGTTGGGGTTCGGGAATTTCCGTCGCCGCTTCGATGCTCATTTCAGGGGCGATGATCGTATCCGACATTCAGCAAAATCCTTTTCGAGGGTGCGCGTCAGCCAACGTTTGTACCCGCTCAGCGATCCGAGAGAAACTCGCATTTCGCGATTGCGTCTTTCGCTCCGTTTTGCACGACGTTTCCGCCCAAAAAGCCGCGGCGATTCAAGCTACCAGTGATCTTCGGTCAGGATTCGCGATGTCCGGTTTTGCGGTCGGAGCAGGGCAGGGCGGTGGACATTGCGTCTCGCATTCCTCGTCAAAATGCTAAACTGCCGCGGTCGAATCTCCCGCCTTCCCGAGACATGCCACGATGCCAATCATGACGAATCTGCATTTTGCACGGACTGATTCGAGAACGCAGCAGGGTAGGGCGGTGTGGCAATTGGCAATCGCTTTCGGGCTCGCCACGTGCGTGATGGGTTTTCGCTACAGCGTCGCCGCCGAACCTTCTGCGGTGGGGCAGGGCACCGCACCGGAGACGCGGCGATTGGAACTGCCCGAGACTCCGTTCAACTACAGCGATATCGATTGGCCGGAACACTTTCGGTCCGCCGTGGAACGCTTCGACAACACGCCACCGGACAACTCGCTCACCGATGACGGCGCGACGCTCGGACGAGTCCTGTTCTACGACATGTCGCTGTCCGCCAACGGAACCGTGTCGTGCGCATCGTGTCACAAACAGGAGTTGTCGTTCACAGATGACGAACCCTTGAGCGTCGGCTTTGACGGCGAGAAAGTCGCTCGCAACTCAATGAGCCTCGTGAACGCTCGCTTCTATCAACGTGGTCGTTTCTTCTGGGACGAACGTGCTCGGACCTTGGAACAACAAGTCCTGATGCCGATCGAGAACCCGATCGAGATGGGGCATGACTTGGATGAGTTGATCCCTCAGTTGGCGGCCGATCCGATTTACCCGCCTCTGTTCACCAAAGCATTTGGATCATCGGAGGTCACGATCGATCGGGTGGCGAAGGCGTTGGCCCAATTCGTTCGTTCAATAGTCTCGTACCAATCGAAGTACGACATCGGTTTGGCGGAAGCCGGTTCGTATCGCAGGTCGTTTCCCAACTTCACTGAACAGGAAAACTTGGGGAAAGACGTTTTCCTTCGCCGAGCCAATTGCGTGTCGTGCCACTTGAGCAATGCTTTGCCGTTCAACCCGCATCGACCCGATGAACCCTATGACTCGTCCAAACGCCCATCCCGGCAAGCCGCGTTTTTCACGATGACGACTCCGGCGGTCAACGGAGTGGACGCGGACACGGACGAAGTCGATTTGGGCGTGGGTGCGATCAGCAATGCTGAGATGGATCGTGGCCGGTTCAAGTCGCCATCGCTCCGCAACGTTGAGTTGACGGGACCGTTCATGCACGACGGGCGGTTCCGAACTCTCGATCAGGTGGTTGAACACTACAACTGGAGCATCAAACCACACCCGAATTTGGACGGTCGCTTGGACAACTTCGCCGCCAACGGAATGGCCCTGCCGGAAGTTCCCAAGGTTGCCTTGGTCGCTTTCTTGAGAACATTGACCGATCGCTCAGTTTTGACGGAAGAGAAATGGAGCGATCCGTTTGTCTCGGCATCCTCCGTGGATCAAGGCGGACAAACGTCAAACATCAAGTGACACGCGTTCGCAGGTCGAGCTTTCGCTAGGTCAGCCGATGTGCGTTAGCACCGGTTTCCGCAATGCACCGGGTCTGAACTTCATCAGCCAACTGCTGCCGTGCAGACTGATGAGCTACACCCGCCCTGGTTTCAAGTCGTCCTCGGATCGACAACGAAACGCGTTGCAAGGAATCCACTTGATGTGGCGTTTTTACAACGTCTGGGATGAAGCTAGGCTTCTGCGAATCCGATCCGCATTCTCTAAGTCACGTGTTCGCAACGCCTTGCGAGAGAAACACTGGCGGGCGAGTGCCGTTGGCGCGGCGTCTGCAATTCGGTTCCGGTTCGACCGCGGAGGTCTTCCGACTTGTTTTCCAGTGTTTCTGCATGCACGTTGTCCAGCTCACCGAACTTGCTTCCGTCCTGGCCTATCACGGCCCAGCGATGTTGTTGCAACGCAGCCCAATTTCGCCCGAGGCGATTGCGCAGTATTGGTCCGCTTCTCGCAACCGCTTGGATCTGTGGCATCAAGTCATGGCACGGTTCAATCGCGTCAAAGCGACGGGGGATTTCTACCGGATGCGGTGTTGGTGGACCGACCACATGGGAGTCCTGGAGGAGATCTTGGCCAGCGAAGTGCTGACCCGCGTCGTCGCTGCGATCGGTGACGGCATCGATCGACGACATGGCACCGACGAGTGTTCGCCGATCACCCAAGCGATTCATCTGTCTCACTTGGAAGCCCGCAACCGAGTCCAATGGGCGATCCTGGATCGTCGCGGTTGCAGCGTCTCTGACGCGGTGAGGCTCAACCGACTACGACGTGTCACCGAGCGATGGATCGATGTTCTGATTGGCAGCCTGGCTGCCTACGATTCTGAACTCACGCGATTTGGAATGGATCTCACCCGGACACAATCTCACGCGACCGCAGCGAGAGAATGCAGTACCACCCCGTCGCACGAAACCGTCGCTTGGCTGACACGCGCCGCGATGACCGAGGGATTTCAAAAGCACGTTGCCAAGCAAGCCTCCTTGCCCGCCGCGAATCAAGGCGTCGCCGACAGTGTCATGATGATGATGCGAGCCGACTTGTTCGACAGCATCGGGACGCTGAAGTCTTTGTGGATGCACCGAATCGAAAGCAAGGTCGACCAAACCGATCAAATGATCGCAGAATTCCTCCGACCTGACGTCAACGAATCCACCACCGTGAACGCCTACGAGCAACTGCACGCGACCGCGCTCGCCCAGTGGTTCCGCTAAGCACCAGCCGAATGCTCGTTTCCAACCATTTTGATGCGTTCGCTTCTTTCAGTCTGCGTGACGGCAATCCGAATACTGTGAACTGACGACGAGTTGGATCGTGAAGCGACCGAACCAACCTCATCGAATGAACTTCAATTTCGGAAGAGCCTTCCTGAAGTCTTCAATTCCCTTCGGACTCACCTTCGTACCGTCGAGGTGAAGGTACTCGAGTGATTTCAGCTTGCCGATATCGGCGAGTCCACGATCCGTCACATTGTTTCCACTCAGGAAAAGTGACTGAAGCTTGGATAATCCGCTCAGATGCTTCAGCCCAGCATCGGTGATATTTGTCTGCTTGAGTGACAGAAACCTCAGTTCCGAGAGATGAGTCAGGTGTTGTAGGAATTTATCATTTGCCTCGGTTTCATCCACCGAAATGTATTCAACCTGCTTCAAGGAACGGAGAAATTTACCGGTCCCGTCGAATGGACAATTGTCCAGGTCGAGGTACACCAGATTCGGAATGGACTTCAGTTGTGCCAAGTCCGTATCGCGGCCTTTCCAGTTGGATCCGATTACAACGAACCGGAACACCGTTCCTTGCTCCTTCTCTTCCGGTGTTATCTCGCTCGTGAGCTTGACCTTTTCACTACGAATGGTTGCCCCCAGCCCTCGCAAGATTTCGGTCGGCGTTTCCGCATCCTGTGCCTTCGCATCGACGACGAAAGACAAGGCCACAAGGAACGCGAAAATGCGTGCAGGATCCGAATGCATGATTGATGCCGTTCTTTTCGAAGGGTGCGTTCTGCGATATCAAGACATAAGCGAACAGCCTATCACGCCGGATCTCATTGCCGAAATCGGGTAGCGGCACAATCGTCGGGCACAAAGAATTTGATAAGCCGAATTTAATAAGCCTCGCTGTCCGCGCGAGAGGGAACGCCATGGTCACTCTCAATTCTGCTTCGAAATTCTATTGGATCAGCGAAGAGTGTCGTTCAACGCAATGAGAATCGCCACTCGCCGCCGAAGTTCTATTCCATCGATTGGTTTGGGCAAAAAGTCATCCGTTCCCGCATCAACGGCGCGATCAATGTCGCCAAACTCTGTGAGCGCAGTGACGATCACGACCATCGCCATGTGATCGTTCTTGATGCGGCGGCAAAGTTCAAATGCGTCAGGATCGAGGATGCTGGTGTCCAGCAGCACGAGGTGTGGCTGAAATCGTTGCAATTGCACGAGGCAGTCGGCTCCGTCGTGAGCGATTTTGAAGTCACACAAAAAGTCCGCGACAGCTTCACGCAGTAGAGAGACATCGTTGCACGACCATCCGGCGGCTAGAATTCGGTATGCGGTGGTCATTCTAGATCGAGTACTTCTAGGAATCGTTCGGAATCAAGTTCGGCTGTAGCGGAGCGGCGCGAGCAGCCCGGTGTGTCACCGGAGGGCTCGCGCCCTTCCGCTACTTTTTGAATCCCGAAGTTGTTTCCGAATGGTTCCCTAAGCAGGTCGGCAGGAATGATCGGGTAGAACCTCACGTAGGCGAGTCTCTCTGAGACTCGCAAATGACAGCGTCTCTGAGAGACGCCGCTAGTGCGCCTGCAAAGGCGATTGAATTGTCAGGTGAAAGTCCTGATTGGGGAATTCGTTACCGCCCCGTAGCTGATGGTAACTGCGTTTTCAACAGAAAGGGTGGAGAGCAACCAAAAGCGAATGAGCAGTCCGTAAC
>NZ_NIZW01000038.1 GCF_002727185.1 Rhodopirellula bahusiensis | reverse complement strand
AAGAATCAACGCCAAAAGCTCGGACAGCAATGCTCCCGACCACGCCACCAACAAAAAACAACGAGCTCACAGGCTTGGTGAATAATGCGGGTTGATACTCTCGGTCAATGTGTTGCTGTGGACGATATTCGGAGCTTCTACCCCGTGAAGGATCATGTTCATTGTGCCGATGATGAACGCCATCGACTTCTTCTCTTTGCCGTAGAGCGTCTGCTTCTGCAAAGCTCGCATCTGTTTGACGGTTAGCTTCCTGCCCCCGTTGTTCTTCGGAGCTTTGATGTGGTCAAACGCTTCAACCAAGAAACCAGCGGAACCTGCGGCAGCGTCATAAACTGTTTCGCCTATCTTCGGATTAACGACTTCAACGATGGCACGAATCAAGGGCCTAGGTGTGTAGTACTCACCACCATTCCGCCCCGCGTTGCCCATGTTCTTGATCTTGTCCTCATAGAGATGGGACATTTCATGTTTTTGGGTACTAGTCTGAAAGCGTAACTCATCGACCAGATTGACCACTTCACGAAGAGCGTAGCCACTTTGAACTTTGTTCTTTATCTCGCCAAAGATCTCACCGATTTTGTATTCAATCGTGTCGGTGGACTCGGCAGACGTTTTGAACTTCGCCAGATACGGGAACAGCTTTCCATTCACAAAGTCGATTAGGTCGTCGCCACTTAGTGCGGCGTGATGGTCGATCTCTCCATCCGCTTTGCGTGGCATTGCCCAGACTCCCCAGCGGTACTTCTTGCTGAGGATCGGCTTGTATTCCGTGCCCGACAGACTCGCGGCGGACTCTCGCTCTCGCTCCAGATCGTCAAGGTATTTCAGAAACAGCACCCACGAAGACTGCTCGACGTAGTCAAGCTCACTGCCGCATCCAGCATCCTTGTGAAGTACGTCGTCGATATTCTTGAATGTCTGCTCGAACAATTTGGTTTATCTCCGTAAAAGCTCGGTTCCTGCTAGCAGCGGAAGGCAAATCTAAGCTTCCGCGATTGATCGCACAATTTACCAAGCCTCGAGAGGGTCGGGAACGCTGCCCGGCAGAGATAGATCTCCACTGGACACCGCCCAACTTCGCCACGCTTTCCCTCGCAAACAACCAAATTGTCAAAGATCAACGAAGGTGCAGCCTTCACGGTCAAGCTGATTTTCTGACCATCAGTTCCCTCAGCCGATCTTCGTCAGCATTGTGGAACTTTCCATAGTGACGCTTCCTGACCTCGGCTGAATTTCCAATCCAAGCGTTCAGCTCAATTTCGGTGGCTCCATTCCTCGCAAGCTCGGCGGCTCGAAAACTTCGGAATCCATGCAGTGGCTGTGCCCACGTCGCGATCCCGTTGCGTTTTAGAATCTTGGTGAACGTCGTCGAAAGATTGGTCTCCCATCGTCCCTGTCGAATCCTTTCGCCTTTGGCGTTGGTCGTTTCAAACTCGGGCTTGGTGTCCAAGTTGCCGATCTTGTTCAATACGAACTCTGTACCTTCGGGTTGCAATGCCTTTAGACGCTTCAGCGACTCGACCATCTCGAAGAACAAAGGGACAACCTGAGTACGCTTCGCACCCTTGACGAACTTCCGCTTCGTTGCTGTGCGTTTCATCCGTAGCAAAATCTGATGTCTGTCGAAGTCAATGTCTCTCCAACGCAAGACCAGATAGCTTGAAACTCGACCACCACCAAAACGAAGCAAGTGAACCAACGCATTCCATTCGGCATCCTCAATTTCACTCCGTAGTGACTTCTTGCATTGAAGCAGACGCTCCATTGTTTCCAGCGTCATGTTCTGCGTTTGCGTCTGGCTTCGTTCTTCCGTCAGCAGAATCGTGAAAGCGGAACAAAGCTGAGATATGCTGTCCCTCTTGAACGGATTGGCTCGCAAGTGGCCCTTGTCAACTGCGTAGCCAACAAACGCCTTTGCTCGCTTGATCTGCGTTGCCACAGTGCTCTGGGCGTAGCTCTTATCGGCTGTGCGAATGAACTTGACTAGGTCATCGGAATCCAGGGTGCTGACTTTTCTTTGACCGTCAATGCTTCTTAAAAGACCGTTGTCCAAGGCGTTCCGATATTTACGGACTGACCTCGGATCAGCTGTCATCAGCTTGTCAGCAAGGAACTGGTCACGCAGTTCTTTGAGGGTTGGCCCCTTGTCCGCCTCGGCAATCAGATCGTGCTTACGCAACTTCTTCACCACACCAGACGGAAGTCGTCCCAGTCGCTTTCTAAGCTCAAGATTTGGCTCCTGGCCTCGGATAATCGAAGTCTCTAGCATCTCCAGGGTCGTGAAAATGCTTTGCTCTTTTGGCGTTCCGTCCACGTAGCCAATGCCAATTGTGACCTTACGTCCAATGTCCAGCACCACGTTTTTGTAAACGCCATTGTCGGTGCGATTTCCCACTCGTAATTTTGCCATGATTAGTTCCTCCTCAGGCTGCTGTATCGAAAGGGCCATCAGCACGATGCTGGTTGACAAAACGCTCTACGTCTTCTTTGGCGATGCAACGCACCTTTCCCATCGTGTACGACACCAGTGCCTTCGATCTGATCCAGGTCTTCACCATCGATACTGACACGCCGAGCACATCCGCGACCTCATCAACTCGATATTGAAGACGGTTGCTCCAATCTTTCTCCTTCAAATGGCATCCACACAAACTGCACTTGCATACCTTCATCTCTCATTTCTCCGATCCAAGGGGAATAGAGTCGCATCTTCTTGACATAAAGAAGATGGCCTCAGGAAATACTTAAAAGAAAGTTGATAAACAACTTGACGAAACAGATTGGCAAGGCAATAATTGTCGGTAATTAGTCGGGTTTGCCTGCCTTCGGTTGTGCTGGGCATTGTACAGTACCCTTCTTTTATGTCAAGGTGTTGCCTGCGAAAAGATTGACATAAAGGGGCTCGCACTGCATTCCGCTGCGTAAAACACGTGCTTCCTGAGGAGAAAATATTTTGCAAACACAGCGTGCATTTACGATCGATGAGCTGCGAGAATTCCGCGATCTGAAAAAGAGGCTTTCCGATGCGTATTCCAAGCGAATGGATATCAGCCTCAAATTTGCTGAGCTTTACGAGATCGACGAAAAGAACGAGGCCGAGATAGAGAAGCTTACAGCTCTGCTGGAATCTAGCTTCGAGGAGCTGGGCAAGGTTGAAGACCTGTTCGCTGCCAGTGAAAACCCCACTGACGCGGAATTGGCAGAGGTCAAAATTGAAGACACCGACTATGTGAAGAAAGAGACCAAGGGCAAGTTGTTGAAGAAGATCTTCGCCGATTACCAGACTGCGAATCCAAAGGCCACAACCATCAGCTACAAGCACATTAAAGAGACGCTGAAGCGAGAGTACAGCATCGAGTGCAAGAGCATTGCCAACTTCTTTGTCGGCATGTTGGATGGATACGAGACAGAGGGTGGAAATCGCAACAAGGCGATTGTTCTGCCCAAGGGGTGAGGGCCGCCTGCCATTGGCAGCATTTTGGCGGTCTTTACCGGTCAGAGAGGATTTTGGCCGGTTTTTGGCGAAAGCCAGAATCGCGAAACCCTGCAAATAACGCCATCTCCCTAAGCGGAGAGATGGGGTAGTACACCCGGCGGGGTTCGAACCCACAACCTTCGGCTTCGGAGGCCGACGCGCTATCCAATTGTGCCACGGGTGCGTGTGGATGAGCGGGGCTCATTCACGAAGTCAATTGTGACGGATCGAGAGAGGTTGCAACAGATGACTGTCGCGTGGCCTTCACTGCGGGTTGGGGCTGCAAGTCAGGGTTGGTGGCGACGGTGTTTCGGATGGTCAACCAAAGCGATGCGGATGTCGCAAACGTTCGTGCCAGTGGGGCCGGTGAGGAGCAGCCCGCCGACTTGGCGAAGGAAACTGTGCGAGTCGTTGCGTCGCAAGGCGTCGTGGACGTCGAGTCCGAGCTCAACGATTCGCCGGTGGACGCTGCCGTCGATCATCCCGCCCGCGGCGTCGCTGGGGCCGTCTTCGCCGTCCGTGCCGCCGGACAGAATGGCGAGTCGTGACCATTGATCGTCGGGCAGATTCAGTTCCAGCAGTCGAGCGTAGGCAGCCAGGACGAGTTGTCCGTTGCGGCCTCCGACGCCTCGGATCGATGCGTCCGCGAGTGAGACGGTTGGTTCGCCGCCGCTTAAGAACGCGTCTTGTCGATGCACGGTCGGGTCGGCTTGCAACATTGTGAGCGTGAGGTCGGCCAAGTGTCTGCCCACAGTTTCCGCGTCGCCTTCGGATTGGCGATGGCAATGCATGACGTGGTTGTAACCCAGGGCTTCCGCGGTGATTCCGGCTGCGTCGACGGCGACCGCGTTGTTGCCAAGCACAAACGTGGAATGTTCGGAAGCGTCGATCGAGGGTGCGGGGTGATCGGCCGCTCTTTGTAGGTGTTCACGAACGACCGCGGGCAGTTGGTGGTCGGGATCAAACTGGTCCAGGACAGTCAGCGCATCCGTCGCCGTGGAAGTGTCGGGGACGGTCGGTCCAGATGCGATCAGGTCGAGTGGATCGCCGAGGACATCCGAGAGCACGAGGGTGAGAAACTGGCCGGCCTGGTTGGCTCGCAGGAGTCCACCGCCTTTGACTTCGCTGAGGTGTTTGCGGACCGTGTTGAGAGCCACGATGTCGGCACCGTGTGAGCTGAGCCAACGTGTCACGGTCAGTTTGTCGTCCAGCGAAATGCCGGGCGATGGTCGGCAGAGGAGCGCGCTGCCGCCACCCGAGATCAGGCCAATCACCAAGTCGCGAGGGCCGGCGTCCGCGACCAGTTGGAGGATCCGATCGGTGCCTTGAATGGCGGCAACGGTGGGCTCGTTGACTCCTGCCGGTCGGGCTTCTCGAATCGTGATGCCCGGCAGATCGCGGTGACATCCTTCGGGCACATTGACGTGTCCGATGATGGGAAAGTCCTGACCGTCTCTGCTGGTCAGTTTGGTCCGGATGACTTTCGACAACCCCGCAGCCATCGCCGCGGATGCTTTGCCAGCACCGACGACGACAATGCGATCAAAGGAGTCTTTGCGGATCACGTGGTCGGCGACCAGCATGGCGGTCTCGTCAAACGAAACCGAATCCATGATCAGCCGGTCTCCCAGAACCGCTACGACGCCATGCGAGAACATGGCTTGGGCGTCGGTCAAAAGCGTTCCGGGAGTCATCGAGTTCACGCGGTGCCGTTGGGATCGAAGTAGGTCGGCTCTTTGCCTTCTTTCCACTTGATGTTGCAACCGATCGAGGGACGTTGCTCGGCTTTGGGCGAGCGACCCGCGATGGTTTCGTCGAGTGCCGCACGCAGGTCCGCTCCGGTGACGGGCAAGTCAGACTTGGGACGGCTGGCATCAAGCTGTCCGCGATAGGTCAGTTTGTGATCGCCATCGAACAAGAAGAAGTCCGGCGTGCATGCCGCTCCGTAGGCGACGGCGACCGATTGGTCTTCGTCCAAGGCATAAGGAAACGCGTAGCCGCGAGATTCCTTTTCGGCTTTCATGGCGTCGAAGTCATCATCGGCGTACTTCTCGATGTCATTGCTGTTGATGCCGACAACGCCGACACCATGTTGCATGTATTCATCGGTCAGCAACTTGAGTTGCTCGGCGACGTGTTTGACGTAGGGGCAGTGGTTGCAAAGAAAGATGACCAGCAGGGCCTTGTGATCTTTGAAGTCGGCCAGGGAAACCGTTTCGCCATCGGTTTCGGGCAACGAAAAGTCAGGCGCGGCGGTGCCCAGTGGCATCATCGTCGAAGCGGTGCGAACCATGGTCAGTCCTTGGGGATGGGGTGGGGGAGCAGTTAGCAGTTAGCTAGGAGCTACTTCGTTTGCTTTTTGATTTCGTCGAGCAGTCGGCCGGGGCTGCCCATGGCGTGGTAGCCACCGTCGACGTGCAGGATTTCGCCGCTAATTCCGGAGCTGGCGTCGCTGAGCAGGAAGGCGCCAGATTTTCCGACTTCTTCGTGGGTCACGTTGCGGCCCATCGGTGCCATGTGTTCGTACATGGTCAGCATCTCTTCGACACCCGCGGCGCGTCCGGCCAGGGTTCGAATGGGGCCGGCGGACAGAGCGTTGACGCGGACTCCGCGGGCACCCATGTCGAACGCCAGGTAACGCATCGAGGCGTCCAGAGCGGCTTTGCAGACTCCCATGACGTTGTAGCCAGGGACGCACTTTTCGCCGCCGTAGTAGGTCATTGTCAGCACGGAACCGCCTTGGTTCATGATCGGTTCGGCGGCGGAGGTGACTGCCAGCAGCGAGTAAACGCTGGATTCCATGGCCAATTTAAAGCCAGGACGCGAGGTGTGCATCGTTTCGCGGCCCAGGTCGTCCCGGTCGGCGAAGGCGATCGAATGCAGCAAAAAGTCAATTTTCCCGAAGGTTTTCTCGGTGTGTTCAAAAACCGTGCGGATGTCGTCGTCGTTATTCGCGTCCATGGGTAGCAGGAATTCCGCGCCATCTTCTGGATCTGTCAATTTGGCAACTCGGCGACGATTGCGTTGTTTTTCGTCGTCTGCACGGTCGGGAAGGTGGGTGAATCCGCATTTACCACCGTGGTTCAGGATCTCCTGAGCGATCGCCCATGCGATCGAATGGTCGTTCGCGACCCCAATGATCAGACCCTTTTTTCCTTCAAATTGCATCTTCAACCTTTTCGGCTTAGTTCTATTTGATTGTCCAGCGGTGAACATCATCGCGGCGGTTTCCATGACCGACAAGCCGACGTTCTTCTCTGGGCACCAAAGCGTGATTGGTTATTCCTCCCCCAATGTCGTCAAAGCAAATTCAACCATGGATCGGTCGCAATCTGTTTTGCCCCCGCATGTTCACTCCGCAAGTTCGGAGGCGACGATGACGCACGGCAATGCACTGTCTTCTTTTTTGCCAGTTCTGCTGGGGTTGTTTGGAAATCAAGCATCGCTTCGCGGCGGCGTGGTCAGCCAGATCCAAGATCGTTGGCAGCCGACATTTTGGACCGGAGAACGTTGGGGACAAGCGGAATCTTTGGCCAGCCAAGCTGGCGCGGACGATCAATTCGTCACCGCCGATGGTTTTGCGGCATTGAGCATCCCCGTCGCACCGGGGGCCGACATGGCCACTTCGGCGAGGAAGGAATCCGGTTCGGACAGCCTCGGATCGAGCCAAGATATTTTGCCAGGCATCGGCAGCGATGCGATTGTTCTGTCGATCGACGGCAAGCCGGCTGATTCCAGCAGTTTGAAGATGTTGGCGACCGCGGTGGGACGATTTTTGTGGTTGCAACGCAATCATCAAAACGACGCTCGGCGGTTGTGGCAAACCTCCAAGATGCTGCAGCATGCTGCGGAGTGGCAGCAGTTGGATAGCGACGAACAGTTGCTGGCTTCGATGGCCGATTGTGCCTGCGAAGTTTTGAACTGCGAACGCGCCACCATTTTCCTATGGGACAAACGAACGAAGAAGTTGATCGGCCGCCCGGCCATCGGCATCGAGGGCGGTGTTCTGGAAGTCGAAGACAACGCCGGGATCGTTGGCGAAGCCCTGCACAGTGGCAGTCCGCGATGGTGGTCGGCGGGCGGGACGGATGAAGGTCGCGTCAACCGACGCATTGACCAAGCTCAAAACTTCACGACGAGATCGTTGTTGGCCGTGCCGATGGTCAACGCTCGTGATCAAGTCATCGGTGTCTTCGAAGGCATCAACGCGCGTCCGGGCGATCATCGCAACGAGAGCTTTGATGCAGCGGATGTTCGAACGTTGACCGAGTTGGCGATGCACGCGTCGATCGCGATCGATTCGTATCGGACGCGGACCGACTTGACGGAGACTCGCGATCGATTGGTTGAACAAGCGGCGCAGTCCAAGCCGTTGATCGGCAATCATCAATCCATCCAGGAAATCCGCCGCAACGCCACAAAGGTGGCTCCGACAGATCTCAGCGTTCTGGTGCTGGGAAGCAACGGAACGGGCAAAGAAGTTTTGGCGCAACATATTCACTATCAGAGCGAACGTCGCAATGGCCCGTTTGTCGCGGTCAACTGCGCCGCTTTGGTGGAAACGCTGCTCGAGAGCGAATTGTTCGGGCACGAGAAAGGTGCGTTCACGGACGCTTCGGACACTCGAGTCGGCAAGTTTGAACTGGCCAACGGTGGCACATTGTTCTTGGACGAAGTTGGCGACATGAGCGCCGGTGGCCAAGCCAAGTTGCTGCGTGTGTTGGAAGAGAAAGTCGTCGCTCGAGTTGGCGGGTCGCGTTCGATTCCCGTTGATGTTCGTGTGATCGCGGCGACCAATCAACCGTTGCAGGAGCTGATCTCGGCAAAGCGGTTCCGAGAAGACTTGTTCTTTCGTTTGAACGTCGTGTCGTTGACGTTGCCGCCGTTGTCGCATCGGGGTGACGATGTGATGGAGTTGGCCGAGCATTTCTTGGCCGATTTCTGTCGGCAAATTGGTCGTGCGGTTCCAACGTTCGCAGCCAGTGCTCGGGATGCGATGCTGTCGCATGATTGGCCAGGCAATGTGCGGGAACTGCGTAATACAGTCGAGCGAATTTGTTATCTGACCACGACGGATGTTGTTGAGTCGAGCGATTTGATGATGTCGCCTTCAACGACTCGCAAGTCGGTGGACATGCCGATGTTGGATGATGCGGACGGCAACCTGAACTCGGCCACGCGAGAGTTTCAAGTTCAGCACATTGAGCGTTTGATTGCCTCTTGTGGTGGCAACATGACCGAAGCGGCCGGCAAGCTTGGTTTGCATCGATCAAATTTGTATCGAAAGATGCGTCAGCTCGGGATGCCGACCTCCAGTTAACCGGCAACGAGTTGAGCAACTTCGAACCACTGTCCCAATTGCGATTGATGACGCGAGTTTCGCTGAATGATTCGAGACAGTCATTCAGCGGGCTCTCAAACGATCGATTGGGCCGGTGGTTCGATTTGCTTCTGGGCTGACTCAACCGCCGCCCACTCACTATCCTGGGAGGCATGAACACTCCCAAGAAATCTTTTCATGAATCGTCATTCGGCGATCTCGCTTGCACCGTGGTGGATGGCTCCGACGAGCCTTGGTTGCCGGTCATTCTTTGTCACGGCTACGGGGCTTCCGGAGACGACTTGGTCGGTTTGACGGATTACCTGATCAGTAAACTTGGCGATGCGGCAGAGGCGGTTCGGTTTGTCTATCCGGTCGCGCCCGGTGATTTGGCCGATCAAGGCATGCCCGGTGGCCGAGCGTGGTGGCCGCTCAACATGGCTTCGCTTCAGCAGTTGCTGCAGACATCCCAGTTCGATCAGTTGCACGACCAGACTCCGCCCGGGATCGAAGCCGCCAGCGGCCAACTGGTGTCAACCGTCAAGGCTGTCTTGAACAGCATGCCCGCGGACCCGCCTGCATCTGATTCGTCGGCAACGAGTGTCGAGGGGACTCGGCCGTACGTGTTGGGTGGCTTCTCACAGGGTGCGATGGTGACCATGAACGCGGCGCTGACCGGGGACATTCCGCCGCCGGACGTCTTGGTTCAATTCTCAGGCACGTTGGTGTGTGGTCCGCAGTGGATTGAAGCCGCATCGAAGTCGGGAATCGGCCGATTGAAAGCGACGCGAGTTCTGCAGTCGCATGGCACGGTGGATCAAGTCCTTCCGTTTTCGAGTGCGGCGACTTTGGCGGACACGTTGCACGAAGAAGCCGAGGAATGGGAGTTCCTCGCATTCCAAGGGCCACACACGATTGAAGCGGGGACGCTGGACCATTTGGCCCAATGGATTCTTGATTTGACGGATCGCAAGTGACGTTCTTCAACGCAACGCTGATTCTCGGAACGCTGGCAGCGGTGGTGCCGATTGCATTGCACCTGCTGGCTCGCCGTGAACCGCAACGCGTTGTGTTTCCGGGTGTTCAGTTTCTGCGTCCTAAGTTGACCTCGCAGCGCAGTCGGTTGCGAATCCGGCGTTGGTGGTTGCTGGCACTTCGAGTGTTGGCGGTCATCGCCTTGGCGGTTGCTTTGGCTCGGCCGCACATCGATTCGGCTTTGTCATCGACGTGGTGGACCGTCGGTCTGATGGGGCTGACCGGAGTCGGTTTTTTGATTTTGGCCAGCGTCGCGGTTGCCCGTGGGATGGGGCGGTCGTTGGCCGTCGGCGTGGCGGTGGCAGGCGTGGTCGCCCTGCTCGGTTCGTTGTTCCTTGGGACACGAACTTGGGCGACATCGGGTGATCTATCAGAAGGCAACGAGCAACCTGTCGCCATGGCGTTGTTGATTGACAATGGCCCCTCGTCCAAGCGATTGATTGCGAGTTCAAACGGAACCAGTATCAGTCGTTTGGAGCAGGCAATCCGCGAAGCGGCGACGGTGATTGAACGATTGCCCGAAGGGAGTCGCTTGACGGTGCTGGATCGTTCCGCGACGCCGATCGGGTTTGCACTGGATTCCGCGTCGGCACGATTGCGTTTGTCTCAAATGAAACCGCTCGCCAATCCGTTGCCTGTTCAAGAACGCATGGACGCAGCGATCGAGTTGTTGCGTTCCAGCGATTTGCCGGGCAAGCAATTGGTTGTGGTATCGGATTGGAACGCGGCGTCGTGGAAGCCGTCTGCGCAAACGCCCGCGATGCAACCGGAAGACGTTGCGATCTCAATGTTGCAAGTCGATGCGATGGGGAATGGCAAAGCCGATGCCGCAGAGAGCAATCAGATCAATCGCTTTTTGTCCTCGCCGAAGTTGGTTGATGTGGCACCGGCGCCGGGGGTCTCCATCCCAATCTCGGTTTCGGTTGGAATGGAATCGACATCATCGAGCGAAGGTCAGTCCCTCAACGTGACGGTGCAATTGAGTTTGTATGAACGCGACCCGTCGTTGCCCGTCATTCGCGATGGCGATTTGGTGCTGCCAAGGCTTCGTGGCGTCGACCGAGCCTCGGTGACCGTTGCTCCGGGAGCCAACGCGAATGTGGTGATGACCTTGCCACCGTTGGATTTAGGAACTCATCACGCGGTGGTTGAACTCGTTGGCGATGACGCGTTCGATTGGGACGATCGGCGTTACTTGACGCTCAGCATTCCGGTGCCTCCACGAGTGCTGTTGGTGGGAGCCGACGCTGATGAACGTAATTTGCTGGGAAGTGCTCTGACGGCCCCAAAAGCGCCGGACGATGATGGAGCGGGTTTTCGTGTTGCCGGTGTGGCGTACTCTGATTTGTCAGCGGTTGATTGGCAGCTGATCGATGCGGTCGCGATGATTGACCCACCGATCCAAATTGATGCCGCATCTCAGTCTGTTGTTTCAGGAACCGGCCTGTCAAAGAATTCGGTGGATCAACTGATCGAGTTGTCTCTTCGTGGCGGTGGTGTGGTGATGATGTTGGGGCCGTCCACGGAAGTTTTGGGCGTCGCGAAATCAAACATGGCCACTGATGGCTCGCCAGCGACCGATCGGTTGTTGCCGCGATTGATCCGATCGTGGCGAGTGCCCTCGCCCGGTACTTTTTGGGAAGTGCGATCGCCTTCGCACCCTATTCTGCGACCGCTGGTTCAATTGGATGATCAACCCTCGTGGAGCTCGTTTCGAGTCAATCGCTACTGGCAAACGGAGCCCACGACGGGCGCCGGTTGGCAGTCATTGGTTCAGTACGCGGGGAATCAGCACGGTGCAATTTTGGCGAGGTCAATTGAGCCGAATGAACCCAAGGGAAAGAATGGCCGCGTCGCGGTGTTGACCACCCCGCTGCCTGCATTGTCCAAGGAAACAAGATCATGGAACCAATTGTTCAGCGCCGCGGATGCTTGGCCCGCGTTCGTCACTTGGCGTGGTCTGATGCAATGGGCGACCGGGGTTTCTGATCAAGCGATGACGGTGTCGGTGGGGGCAACCGCTTTGGTCCCCGAGAGTGATGCTGCGAACCAAGCCATTGGCGTTTCGAAGCTGTCGGCCGAAGCGATCGCAGAACTCAGCGTGCGACTGTACCCGCCTATGACGGAAGCCAGGGAGTCCAATGGTGAAGTGGTTATCAGCGAAGTGGACGTTGCCGAGCGTGGGGGCGTGTTCACCGAAACGAACGAAGTTGGAACAACGTTCTTGCGTGGGCCCGGCTATTGGGGCGGCTATTCGACGAACTTGGATCCTGTTTGGTCGCTGGACGATCGGGTGACCGCGACTGAGATGGACCAGCGGTTCGGTGCCGAACAATGGATTTCATCGGATTCCGGAGAGCAATTGTCGATCCGAGGCCGCGTCGGCGGATCGCCTCCGGTTTCGCTGCACGGACCGATGATGTTGTTGGCGGTGGTTGTGTTCCTCGCCGAGCAATTGCTGAGCAATCGGTTCTACCGAACATCGGGAGCGGCAGCGTGAGTTGGAGCCTCGACCCGATTTACGATTCGTTGCCGGTGGCTTTGCTGTTGGTGGGTTTGATCGCGACGATGTTGTTTACGATTCTGCCACCGGGAGTCAGCGGGCGTCGACGACGGGGCTTGTTGGTGCTGCGTGGTCTGGCATCCATCGCGTTGGCTCTGGTATTGCTTCGTCCGGCGCTGGTGAGATCCGATAATCGTCCCGCGGCAGCGACGCTTGCCATTGCAGTCGATACGTCGGCTAGCACGAATTTGCCATCCGATGGATCGGAGGATCGTTGGGAACAGCAGCGGCGGACGCTTGAACGATTGGCTGCCGGTTTGTCGGATTCTGACCAAGCGTTGCATGTCGTCGTGATGGGGTTTGATGCATCGGCGAACGTGATTGGCGAGAGCGGAACGAGTGACCTGCAAACGCTGACGCAACGCGTGGGCGAGATCGAGCATTCGGGGAAAGAGACCGATCTGTCGTCACCGTTGTTGATGGCGATGAACCGAGGACGGAACAGTCCGCTGACCGGAGTCGCCGTGTTCAGTGACGGAACGCAAATCACCAATCGGTCCGAAGGCAGCGATGCGGAGCAGTCGGACCCACGTCGTGAAGCCCGCTTGGTCGGTGCAATGGGCGTCCCGGTCTGGACCGTTCCATTGGGCCCGCCCGCCGAGGCTTCTCGCCGGATTGATTTGGCGATTGAATCGTTGCCCGAGACGTTTCGCATGTTCACCGGCAACGAATCGAACGTGTCCTTTGATGTGCTGACGCGTGGCATCGTCCAATCGCCTGCGAAGGTTTCGCTGCAGTGGATCGATTCGGCCGGGCAAACGTCGATCGCGGCGACTCGCACGGTCACACCTGAATCGCTGGAGCAAACCACCGCGATCGATGTGCCTGTGTTGGCTCCTAAGCCAGGCCAATATCGATTGGTCGCGAGCGTCGAAACCCGATCGGGCGAAACGATCACGGACAACAATTCGCAAGTCGCGTTTGTCGACGTTCGCGAAGGTGGCGGCCGAGTTTTGTACTTGGAGGGAACACCGCGATTGGAGCAAAAGGATCTGCGCTGGGCGCTCGGTCGCTTCCTCGATTTGGAATTGACCTATCGATGGATTCCGCGAGACACGGTTGGCGCTTGGCCGATCGATTTGGTCGATGACTTCAGTCGTGGTCGCTACGACGTTGTGATTTTGGGTGACTTGCACTCATCAGCACTCGGGAATGAACAACTGCAGGAGCTAGCGGACTCGGTGGGCGAAGGCACCGCCTTGATCATGCTGGGCGGCGAGCACACTTATTCGCGAGGCGGCTACGCGACAACTCCACTGGCGAAGGTCTTGCCGGTGCAACTGGATGATCGCCAGCGTCAGCCACCTGGACCGTTGGATGCATCGCGGCGGTTGGGTGACGAGGATGATCCCATGCGTCAGGCGGTAATGTTGCAACCGTCGACTGCGCATCCGATCACGTCGATCCAAGCGAGCCAACGAGGCGGGCCGATTGGTTGGTCTGATTTACCGCCGATGCCAGGTGCGAATCGGTGGCCTTCGGTTCGAGTCGCTGCTGGGGTTCAGGTGTTGTTGTCGACCGCTCGCGACGAACCGATGATGGTAGTTGGCGAATATGGCCGCGGCCGAGTGGCAACACTGGCGTTTGATTCGACTTGGACATGGCGACGTGCGGGACTGGGTGATTTTCACCGGCGGTTTTGGCGGCAGTTGATTCTGTGGTCGCTTGCTCGTGAGGATTCTTCGCAGCAAACGATTCAGCTGGAATTGTCACCGCGACGTTTCGTGGCGACCGAGCCACCTTCGTTCAACGCGACGATACGAGGCGAGTTGTCGGCGTTGCCCAGCAATCGATCGCTTCAAGCGGAAGTGATCCTGTCATCGGGTGAAACGATCGTGGTTCCGATGTCGAGCACCAGTTCAACTGGCGAGTCGGCGGTTTCGCTGGCGGGGCAGTTGCCAACCATGCCGGCCGGTTTTCATCGATTGCGTGTTGCTCCGGCAGCGGATGGCTCGTCGTCGGATTCTGGTGAGCCGATTGAGGCGGCGGAGGTCGCTTTTCAGGTGCTCGACGACACCCGGGAATTGACCGCTTCGGCGACCGATCACTCGTTGCTTCGTCAAATTGCTTCGGCGACCTCGGGATCGGGCGGCCGTGTGTTTGAGCCGGAACAGATCGACGAATTGGTGGAATTGATCCAGTCACGCCGGACGGAATCGACTCGCACGGTGATCGAAAAATTCAGATTGGGTGACGGACCGGTGAGCGGTTGGTTCATTTTCCTACTGTTTGCTGGGGCTTTGTCGGTCGAGTGGTTCTTGCGACGTCAATGGGGTTTGGCATGAGCGACGGATGCGTTCAACTAATGCTCCATCCCGCCTGATCTCCCACCTCGATTGCCGCCCCTCTTTAGGACTCCCGCATGCAACCGTTTGATCTTCATCCACGAACGCGAATCGTGTTTGGGCCGAACGTTTCAAATCAGATCAACGAGCTGGCTCGTTCGCTCGGCGGAGTGCTGACCTCGGGACGACCTCGAGTGTTGGTGGTTTGCGATTCGGGAATCGTCGCGGCGGGGCATTTCGATCGCATCACGGGATTGCTTCGCGAGAACGACTGGGAAGTGCACGCTTTTCATGACTTTGCCGAGAACCCAACGTCTGCGATGGTTGATGCTGGGGTCAGCGTCGCGGCAGAGTTTCAGCCGGACCTGCTGATTGGGCTGGGCGGCGGCAGCAGCATGGACTGCGCCAAAGGAATTAACTTCGTCTACAGTTGCGGTGGTCGCATTCATGACTACCACGGTGTTGGAAAAGCGACGTCGGAAATGTTGCCGATGATTGCGATTCCAACCACGGCGGGAACCGGCAGCGAAGCCCAGAGTTTCGCATTGATCAGCGACTCCGAAACACACGTGAAGATGGCTTGTGGCGATCCCAAAGCTGCGTGCCGAATCGCTTTGCTGGATCCAACGTTCACACTGACGCAGCCTCGTGGAGTGACGGCGCTGACTGGCATCGATGCGATCTCGCATGCTGTCGAAACCTACGTCAGCAAGAAACGCAACGTGATGTCGACGACCTACAGTCGGCGTGCCTTTGGTTTGTTGGGCCGGTCCTTCGTTCGAGTCCTGCAAGCTCCCGATGACTTGGACGCTCGCGCCGACATGCAACTCGGAGCGTGTCTTGCCGGAATGGCAATCGAAACATCGATGTTGGGCGCAGCGCACGCCACGGCCAATCCTTTGACCGCTCGGCACAACGTGGTGCACGGCCAAGCGGTCGGTTTGATGTTGCCCGCGGTGGTTCGTTTCAACGGAACCGTTCACGCGGATTGGTACGCGGAGTTGCTGCGTGAACTCGAGCCCAACGCCACCGTGTCCGAAGCACCGGTGCGATTGGCTGAGTTGATCGAGGAGTGGATGCGAGAAGCCGACCTCGCGACGACGCTGGATCATCTTTCCATTCCAACATCTGACATCGGTTTGTTCGTCGAAGATGCGCTGAAGCAGTGGACCGGCACGTTCAACCCCATCGAGCTCGACGAAGACTCCACGCGAGCGCTGTATCGCGAAGTGGTGTAGTAATCTCACAAGCAGCCACAAAGTGGCGGCGAATGTGAATGGTGCGGGCGTCTTAGCCACGAAGTGGCGGTTGGATGTAGGCGTCGGAGTTGCCCGATGGAAAGGGGGGTGTCTCAGGCAATCACTCGGCGTTCCACCACCAGCGATCACTGGGGCGCGCGTCGACGAGTTCGCCGTAGATGGCCAGGCTTGGGCGTGGTTGCACTTGCTTGGGGAGCAGGTCGGACGGTTCGACGCTGACTCCGCCGCTGGCCAGGATCAGTTGGTGCATTTTGTTTCGGTGGCGATATCGATGCAGGACTGCGATCGAGTCCACTTGGGTTGGCGTTGCCAATTGCGAGGATCGTTGGGAGGCGAAATGCAACAGCGCTCGTTGCAAAGTCGCGTGGTCGTTTTGTGGCGACACAGCGTTCGAATTCTTTTGGCTGTTTTGAACCCAGAGTTGCCCCAAGGCGGTGGCTTGGTAGACCGACTCGAGAGCGCCGTAGAGCGGGAAACGTGACCGGATTGTTGCCCACTGTTGATTGAAGTGTTTGACGAAAGCTTCCGTGGATGGGTCCAGGACAACGTTGCCGCGTCGACCATTCAGCAACGCCAGTTCATTCTCACCACTGAGTCGCAATGGCGTGCCAGTCAACTGCCAAAGGTTGGCAGAGTCTGCGCGCTCGTGCTGGACTTCCAAGGCTTGTCCGGTGAACCAAAGTCGAAGCAGCAGGTCGGCCGGCGGCGAGTTGCCCGCGGTGGCTTGAATGGTTTGCAGGTAATTGCGAACTCCATCGGGCATGTCCTCGTCACCGAGTGCCAACCGTTTCATGTGTCGATCGGCTTCGATGAGTAGCCATGCGATCTCGTGATCCGCAGAGGTTCCGAAGACGCGAATGTCTTGGCGACCCAAAGCTTCGGCCAACGACTCGGCCGCCAGTCCAATGGGCACATCACCGGAGACGATCGATTGTCCTAGAGCGGTCGCTTTCTTCAAACCGGCTTGTGTGGGATCGATCGTGCAACCAAACGGTCGTTGGTTGAGTGCGGCGGACAATCCGACGGCGAGCGATGTCAGGTTCAACGGTGGGAGACCCGATCGTCGATCAACTTGCCAACCGTCAATTTGCTCGAAGCCACCGACGGTGCCGGCCAAGACGATGTCGTCATCTGTCAGCAGGACCAGTGAGACTTTGGACAACCCGCCGGCATGTCCGAGTGCATCGTCGTTCGATCCCGGTTCTGATGTTTTGCGATCAGCGAGATTCTCAGCGGCGAGCGCTTGCATCCATCGTCGCACCGACACGCATCGGATTTTGGCTGGGGAGGTCCAGTGTTCCGGGACCAGTGTCGAAACATCTTCACGAGAACGCGCGGCGTCCAACATCAATGCGGTTGCGTGCTTCTTCCATTCCACCGACTTTGTGTCGGGAGCATCGCTCACCTCGGATTCGCGAAGCAAACCATCGGGAGCAACCACGATGCCAGCAGGATAGGGAGCCATCGTTCCGACTCCGCCGAGGGCTTCCCATGATTCAGGATCGATCGTGGTTTGAATGAGCTGCATCAACTGGCTGAAGTCAGCGAGTGACTGACCACCGGCTGCACCTGGGGGCGTGTTGGTTCCTGCCGAGCCCGCTGGATGAGCCGCGAAGCCACCGGGATCGTTCAGGCCGCTGTTGTCTTGGGCGAGTGCGTTTGGGGCTCCTGCGAAACCCATCCAAGAGAGAAGCCAAACACTGGCGAACAGCTTTTTCCAGTCGAACATCGTGACACCCCGAGAAGACGGCAAAGAGAAGGCGGTGCTCCTAGCGTAACGGTTGGCCAAGTCGCCGAACAGCAAAACTTGTTGAGCTTTGTGGTCTCGGTGTGGCTGACTGGTATCGAAGTCGTGATGCGTTCAGCGGGTGCCGATGCTAACACGACTCGTCGATTTTTCTGTCGGTTGGCCAGTCTTGGCCGATATCCACAACTTGGGCGGGCAAAAGTGCCTTTTTGTACCCCACATCTTTTGGGAGCCGCTTGCGTTGGGAATACAAGCGGTTTAAGGCTAAACATCCCTTGCCGAGGAATCATTAGTGTTTGATTAGCGGCGATTAGTGTTCCCTTGACCGCTCTGGTGGAACACTAATCCACTCTGATCGGACACTAATCTTTGGTGTTTCGAGATGTGGGGGATAAAAAGGCAAAAGTGCCCATCCTACATGCGTTCAAACCTGGTTGACGTTAAGTCGACAATCTGTAACGCGGCGGTGTAGGCCAGGTTTTACCTGGCGGGGGGCTGGTCGTGCGTCCGGGAGTCTAGCGGGAAGGTTGGACGCCTTGCTTTGTTCCAAAGCATTGGCTGGGTGTCAGGTGATAACCTGGCCTACGACGAAGGGCTGGACAGTCGGGACCGACTAACCGATAGCCCCTCTGTCGCCGGTGGTGGCAAGCGTCAGGTCGGACGCATAGCAATCGACGAGTGTGCCGAGGTTGGCGCTGCGGTCGATCTCGCGAAAAGTTCGAAGGGTGCGGTCGAGTCGCCGGTGGGTGGCGGGATCGTACTCACCCGAGCTCGCATCGGATCTCAATTGCCGGCGGTAGTGCTGGACGGCGATCGAGAAAACATCCCGAAGTGCCGCTCGTCGCTTGGGCACATCTTTGCTGATCGAATCGAGGTGCCCGTTGATCAAACGCACGATCGCGGTTGGGTCGGGCACTGGAGCGGCCAGCTGATTCCAAAGGGCTTCGCGAATTTGTTCGCCGCCCCCGCGAGCCAGCCTTGCTGCGACGTGCATGTCGCCGGCGGACAGTTCGATGGCAGCATCGAGAGCGTCGTCTGAGATCGACGGCAAGGGTTCCTCTTCATGTTGCGACTGGTAGTGATCCAGTTGTTTTCGCAGCAGGGCTCGTCCCGCTTCGCCCGGTGGCGTTTGAAAACGCAGGACTTGGCATCGTGAACGGATGGTTGGAAGCTGGCGTTGCTCGCTGCTGCCGATCAGGATGATCAATGCGTTCGCGGGTGGTTCTTCCAGCGTCTTCAGCAAGCAGTTCGCGCCTTCCTCATTGAGGAAGTCCGCGTCATGCAAGATTGCGACTTTGCGTTGAGCCTGCATGGGTCTCAGGTGCACGTCGTGGCAAAACCCTTCTTGCAAACGAGCGTCGACGGGGCCGATCAAGAGCTCCAAAGGAATCAGCGTCTTGTCGTCTGGTTTGCGGACCTGAATGAAGTCCGGGTGCGTGCCGGCTCGGACTTGAATGCACGATGGGCACTCGCCACAGGGAGCCATTTCACGTGCGGTGCTTCGTTCACACAGCAAGGTTTGCGTCAGCAGAATCGCGGCGGAGGTTTTGCCGACGCCGTTGGGACCGACGAATAGAAGGCTTCCGCCGAGGCGACCTTGTTGGATGGCTGCCGTGAGTCCCGTGATCAGGGCATCGTGCCCGATCAGGTCACTCCAGGACTTCAGCGGCGGCGCATCAACGGCGATTGCTCGCGTGGTTTTCGCGGCTTTGGCTGAGGACGTGGAGGCTTTCTTCGCAGCCACGAATTAGACGCCGCGATTGATGTCAGGCGTGTCGCTGCTGTCGATCGCGGTGATCTTGTCGACTCGTTGGGAGTGACGTCCGCTTTCGAATTCGGTGCGAAGCCACATCAGCACCAATTCGTCGACGGGGCGTTCGCCAATCAAATCGCCGGGCAAGCACAGCACGTTGACGTCGTTGTGGCGGCGAGACATTTCCACGATGACTTCGTCGTAGCACGATGCTGCGCGGACACCATGGAACTTGTTCGCGACGATTGCCATGCCGATGCCCGTCCCACAAATCAGGACGCCGCGATCCAATTTGCCGTCACGAATTTGCTGGGCAACGCGGATGGCGAAATCGGGGTAGTCGACGGGATCAGTCGTGTCGGTGCCTTCGTCGCAGACGTCGAACCCTTCTCGCTGAAGGGTTTGCAGCAGACGTGCCTTGATGTGCACGCCGCGGTGGTCGCTCGCTAGGCCTACTTTGATTGTCATGCCTTACTCCGAACCAACATTGTGCTGCGGTGGTTCGTCATCTGGACCTTCGCCTGGACGATCGGACGGGAAAAAATCGGGGGGTAGTTCGCCGAGCCAGCCTTCAAGTTCGCTGACCATTTGATCGGCACATTGTTCGTACACGTCGACTGGCATTCCGACCGGATCGCTGACATCGCCTCCATCTCGCCGAAGCGTGAAGACATGTTCGGCTCGGTCCGGCCAAGCTGCCACGATGGCGTCTCGGTGCCGGCGGGTCATCGTCAGCACCAGGTCTGCCATCGACATCAATGATTCTTCAAGCGGTTGGCTGGCGTGTCCGGTCAAATCCAATCCGCGACGGCCCATCACTTCCACCGCTTGGGGAGCCGCGCCGCTGCCGTGTCCCGCTGCGACTCCAGCCGAAACGACGCGAGCGACATCCTCGCGACCAAATTTACGCCGCAACGCTTCCCGGAGCAATGTTTCTGCCATGGGGCTGCGGCAGGTGTTGCCGGTGCACACAAGCGCGATGACTGGTTTCACAAATTGATTCATGGCAGCTTGTTGGATCACTCCTGTTCGCTGGACGTGCCAGTGATTGCCCGTCACACGGACGACCGTTCCCTCATCACCATAGCGACTGATGCCGTCGTCGAGCAGCAGTGGCAAGGAATCACCCGTTCCCGCGTTCAACGCCGATTGCAATTTTTCGGCTGTTGTGGGCGGCGATGCGTCGGGCAATCCGATTTCGCCCCACACCAACGGAGCGGACAGGTAGCGGTGGATGTGGCTGAGCAACCGATGTTCAGAAACCCGAAAAGCGACCGGGCCACCCGCCAGCGAGGTGTCTTGGCCGGCCCCCGCCCGCAAGGTGTTGGCCACGGATTCCGGTAAACAACTCATCGCCGAAACCGAGTCGTCACAGTCCGCGATCAGTGTCAGTGGGCCGGGAAAACATCTCTCGGACAGTCGACGAGCCAGCATGGTCATCGGCATCAGAAAATCGCCCGCTGCTTCGCCGCTGCGTAGGCACAAGGCAATCGAACCGGCGTCGGCCGGAGGAGCCACAAATCCGACTTTGTCAGTCTCCGATGCCTCAGAACCCGTTGGGCTCGAGCTAGCCGACCAACCTCGACACGCCGCCGTCCACTGAGCCAATCGACGCACTGCGGCCGGGCACAGCGAACTGGCCACCAACCCATAGACTGTTTCGCTGGGGACTCCGATGACCTGACCTTCGACCAATGCTTGGACACTGCGATGAACAATATCGCGCGGATCGTCGGTCGTTTGCAGGTCGTAAATCATGGGCACTGTGAGAGGAGGACGGCCCATCCGATTGAGATGGCCGTTAAACTCGGACGCAAACGCTAGCGAGACACCATATGCTAGCGATTCGAGCTCATTGATGGCAGCCTGCATGCGACGCGGCGGGCGTCACGTTCTCCAGGAAGCCTGCATGCACAAACCATCACGAATCGATCTTGCGGAATCCGATCCGATCGATCGTCGACAGGCATGTCAGCGAATGTTGGCCGGAGCGACCGCTTTGCTGGGACTGTCGAGTCTGAATGGCTGCGTTGCTTCCGCGATGGGCGGAACACCCGAGCTGGTTTGGGGGCGACGAGGGTTGTCCGATGGACGATTCTTGAAGCCGCGAGCGATGGCGATCGACCCGGACGACCAACTCTACATCGTCGACACGACGGGCCGGATCCAAGTTTTTGACGTCGATGGTCAACATTTGCGAACTTGGAAGACCCCCGAAACTGCGAACGGTCGACCCACCGGCATGATCTTCGACGGAGATCGTGGTCGCTTGTTGGTTGCCGACACGCACTACTATCGAATGCTCGCGTTCGCGCCGACCGGAGAAATCTTGCCTGACGATCAAATCGGTGGCACATCCGGAGACGGCCCCGGCGAGTTCGCGTTTGTCACCGACATCGCGGTCGATGGCGATGGTTGCCTGTACATCGGTGAGTACGGCGCGTCGGATCGGATCCAGCGGTTTGATCCCGACGGCAAGTTCATGGCTCAGTGGGGAGGAACCGGTCGCGAGGTCCAGCATTTTGTGCGGCCGCAAAGTCTGGTCATCCATGACAAAACACTTTGGATCGCGGATGCCTGCAATCATCGCGTGCAGCGATACGATCTTTCCACGACCGAGCCACAATGGATCGGATCGTGGGGGCACGAAGGCAAGCAACCCGGCGAGTTTTATTATCCCTACGGAATCGAAGTGGACTCGGACGGGACCGTTTTGGTTTGCGAATACGGCAACCAACGGATCCAGCGTTTGACTCCCGATGGCGAACCCATCTCATCGTGGGGCGCCCCGGGGCACGACCCTGGTCAACTCTATCAACCCTGGGGATTGGTCGTTGATTCCAAGCGTCGAGTGCATGTGCTGGACAGCAACAATCATCGTGTGCAGCGATTCACGCTGCCAGGTTAGCGGGCGACCAATGTCGCCGATTGGCTCCGGCCAATCGACTCACTTCGCTGTTGCGGGGGTGGATCTCCGTTGGGCGGAGCCAACGGGCGACGAACTCATTGGCGACGAATCAATCTTGCGTCTGTTCGCGGAGGACTTCGATCAGGCGATCGCGGATGATTTTTCCCCAGATGACATAGCCTTCTTCGTTGAGGTGCAATTGATCGTCGACGAACAGGTTTTCTCGCGGTTCGTTGTCGTGGGTCAAAAACGTTTCCGCGGTGGCAACAAAATGCACATTGGGTTCGGTGAAGCAAACTTCTCGCAGCATCGCGTTGAGCTCGCGAATTTTTGGCCAGGCGTCGTAGCGTGAGCGTGTCGGCGTGACTTCGACCAGCAAAACGGGTGCGCCCGGACGATGCTCACGAGCAACAGCGACAACGTGGCGAACCAATTGTTCGACTTCCTCGGGAGTGGCATCTGCTTCTTTGCCCGAGATGTCGTTGCCTACGAAGGCCACAATCGCACGGAAATCATGCGGGGTGATCAATCGCTCGGCGTAAACAGCGAGATCCGAATACTTGGCTCCACCGTAGCCCCGCGGGATGACTCGAAAGGGGGCCAGGTCTTCAGCGGCAGAGTCCCAGCGACGGATGCTGCTGCTGCCGATCAAGAGAATTCCGTCCGCCGGATCGGCGGTTTTCGCGTCCAGTGCCTCGTATTTCTGGATGTCTTTTTCCCAGCGTTTCGTGGCGGCTTCGCGATACGGGGCCAGGACGTCGGTTTCCGTCGCGGTTTTGCCAGCAGCGGCGGATTCCGGCGCAATCGCGTCTTGGGCCGTCGCAGCGGGAAGAATGGCGAGGCACGCCATTCCGATGAGCAGCCACACGGACAAGGGCATCAACGCGGAGCGGCAGACGCCGTGCTGGTGAGAAGCAGCGATTTGCGAACGCAGGATGGGAAAGCGCATGGTGGGAAATTGGGGGTGTGAGGCGGGAGCGGTGCCGTCGAGAGGGCACCGGTAGGACGCACCGGGGAGGGAGCGGAAACGGCAGGAAAGTTAAGATGCGTAGTTTAGCACGCTTCGCAAGGGCTTCAGAGAACACCTTCGCGGGTCAACCCGTCTTGTCACTTGGTGTTCAATCGCGAACACTGAACCTTCTTGCCCCGATTGGGCCTTTTGTTCATGACGGCAACCCTGTATTCCACGCCAAAGGCTACCACGAATGTCCGATCCGTTTGGTTCCCCATTTCCGTCCCTGCATGATCAGAACCTAAACGCGCAACACGCCATGGCTTCGGATCATCGTCTCGCGAACGCGGCTTCTTATCAGAGTTATCAACGTCAGCGTCAAATGACGTTGGGCGATTTGTTGCTTGAAAACCGAATCGTTTTCATGCAAGGCGAGATCCACTACGCCAACGCCAACGAAATCGTGATGAAGTTGTTGTATCTTCAGAGCGAAAATCGTCGCAAAGACATCCACCTCTACATCAACTCGCCCGGTGGCAGCGTCACCGCGACGTTGGCGATCTACGACACGATGCAAATGCTGTCGTGCCCCGTCGCAACGTACTGCGTCGGCGAAGCATGCAGCGGAGCAGCTGTGTTGCTGATCGGTGGCGCCAAGGGAAAACGATTCTGCTTGCCCAACAGCCGCGTGATGATGCACCAACCGCTCGGTGGCGTTTCGGGCCAAGTCAGCGACATCGAAATCCAAGCGGCGGAAATGTTCCGCTATCGCGACAAACTGAATCAAATCATTTCGAGCCATTGTGGCAAATCGGTCGAGCAGATTGCCAAGGACACCGATCGCGATTTCTTCTTGGACGCACAACAAGCCAAAGAATACGGGCTCGTTGACGACCTCTTGATGGGAACTCCCGCAAGCGAAGACGACGAAGACTGATCCATTTCAGACTTCGGACCTCCCATTCTCAACGAACCAAAACAACCAGGACATCAACATGCCCGTTATCCCATACGTGGTCGAAAGCAACGGCCGCGAAGAACGCACCTACGACATTTACAGCCGGTTGCTGAAGGACCGGATCATCTTTCTGGGGCAACAAGTCGACGACCAAATCAGCAACGCGCTCGTCGCTCAAATGCTGTTTTTGCAAGCCGATGATCCCAAGAAGGACATCCACATGTACATCAACTCGCCTGGTGGCAGCATCACGGCGGGGATGGCGATTTACGACACGATGCAATTCGTTTCGTGCGACGTCGCGACGTACTGCATCGGCCAAGCCGCTTCGATGGGTGCGGTTTTGTTGACCGCCGGTGCCAAGGGCAAACGATTCGCTTTGCCAAACGCTCGCATCATGATTCACCAGCCACTCGCTGGCATGCAGGGTACCGCTCGCGAAGTGGAAATCCACGTCGCTGAGTTGCGCCGGATCAAGCAACGCATGAACGAGATCATGATCGAACACACCGGTCACTCGCTCGAGAAAATCGAAGAGGACACCGACCGTGACCGCTTCATGTCCGCTGACGAAGCGTGCAGCTATGGCTTGATCGACAAGGTCGTCAAAAGCATCGACGACTGATCCCCTGCGATTCAAGAGACGGCCGGTTTGGACTGGCCGTCTCGCATCGCCCCCTTCGTCTAGTGGCCCAGGACATCGGCCCATATCCGGTCGGAAACGCTCGTTCGAATCGGGCAGGGGGTACTCTTGCTCTTGAGGCGTTCTTGCAGCGTCTTCGTGGTGCTGATCGCAAAGGGCAAATTGACAATTACAAAATGCAATATCGCGGATTCAGGGAACCTGATTCGAGCGTCATGACAATTTGAAATTTACAATTGTCAATTTCACTTTTTCAATGCCCTGGTGGTTCCTTGCTGACGCGTTCGGGTTGCGAATCCGGCTACGGTCTGTGGCGGCTTCGCACCGATTCGTCAGGCCAGGTGGGACCTGGCCTACGCTAATTGCCCACCGAGCGGCGTCGGTGGGCTACGAACTGTGCGAGCGGCGTCGGTGGGATACGGGTTGCGATGGTGTTGGTCACGCGTTTTCGAGGCGTGAGGTCCACAGCTGGATCTGCTCACGAACGCGTGCCGGTGCGGTGGAGCCTTCGCTGCGGAACGCTGCGATTGCGTTGGCCGTGCCAAGCACTTCGTAGACGGATTCGTCGATTTGGTCGCTGAGTTTTTGGTAAGTCTCCAGCGGCAGATCAGAAAGCGTCACACCTTGCTGCATCGCTTCGGAAACAATCGCGCCGACCAAATGGTGAGCGGTTCGTTGTGGCATCCCGCGAGCGATCATCCATTCCATCAACGTCGTTGCATCGAGGTATCCCTTTTCGATCCGTGCCGAGATGGATTCTCGTTTGAGTTCGGCGCCGCGAACGATTGGCGCGGCCAACTCCAACATCGCTCGGGTTGTGTCAAAGGCATCGAACAACGGCGGTTTGTCTTCTTGCAAATCGCGGTTGTAAGCCAGTGGCAGGTTCTTGATCAGCAGCATCAGGGTTTGCAGGGCACCCATTACGCGAGCTGATTTTCCGCGGGTCAATTCCAATGTGTCTGGATTCACCTTTTGCGGCATGATGCTGCTGCCGGTGCAGAACGCTTGTGGGATTTGGATGAAGTCAAACTCCACCGTGCTCCACAAAATCCATTCTTCGGCCCAGCCACTCAGGTGAGAGGCAATCAGCGACATCACAAACGTGGACTCGACCACAAAGTCACGGTCGCTGCTGGTGTCGAGGCTGTTCGCGGTGATGCCTTCGAAATCGAGCGCCGACGCGGTGTGTTGACGATCGATGGGCAGAGTCGTGCCGGCGACGGCGGCGATGCCCAGCGAGCACTGGTTGACTCGTTTGCGGCAATCGGCGATTCGTTGCCGGTCGCGTTCGAGCTTTTCGATGTAGGCCAGCCAGTAGTGCGGCGCCAGCACCGGTTGGGCTCGTTGCAGGTGCGTGTAGGCGGGCAGGATGATGTCAAAGTCATTCTCACAACGCGACAGAAACGCCGCTTGCAGATCCACCAGCAACGCATCGATTTCATCGAGGGATTGCCGGATCCACATTCGGGTGTCCGTGCTGACTTGATCGTTTCGGCTGCGAGCGGTGTGCAGTTTGCGGCCGGTGTCGCCGATCCGATCGATGAGGGCTTGTTCGACATGCATGTGGATGTCTTCGAGCTCGAATCGCATCGGCAACTCGCCGCGATCCAGTTCACCTCGAATGGTTTCCAAAGTGTCCTTGATGAGTTTGAATTCCTCGTCCGTCAGCAGATCCACGTCGCGAAGCATGTTCGCGTGGGCGATCGATCCGCGAATGTCGTGCTCGTACAGACGCGAGTCAAAACTGATGCTTTCGGCGTATGCTTCCAGTCGGCTATCGGTTTCGGCTTGGAAGACACCACTTCGAGACGGGCTGGCCACGGTTGACTTTCTGGGTGAGAGGTTTCGAATGTTCAGGATTCGCGTGCCCAATTCAGGCCCGAATAGAATGTCGCAAGACACGGCTGGTGAAAACCACGCTGCCGAACCCCACGAGACTCTGATCATGCCTTCCCCGTCTGAACAATCCACCCCCATTCGCACATTGTTTCCCGAGAAGAGTTTTCTCACGAAGGCGGTTTGCTTCGCCGGGGTGATGTTTGGCCTGTTGATCGCCGGTGACGCCGCGGTCGTGAATGCTCAATTGCCCGTCACGCCGCTCCAGCCCGCCCCGATTCCGCCGATCCCGTTTGGTGCCCCCGGCCAGGTTGCCCAGCCATTCGGCGGTGCAGCAAACGCAGTCGACGTTCGTGTGCAAGCCGTCACGGGCCAACCTTACGGCGTCGCGGTCATCGAAATGCCACTGCGAAACCCGGTGGTCGGGCCAAGCCCAGGTCCGCTGACGATCGACGGGGAGCCCGCACCGGCGTCGACCAAAGTCTTTTATCCCGTGAGCAACGATGTGCGGGTCACGGTCGGGCGTCCACCGTCGGAGCAACCTGTGCCGCAGATTGGCCGCGGTCGATTGCTGAACCGCGTCGGCAATTTGATTCGTGAATTGGCGTCGAGTGACGATGCCAAGGAACAAACGGTCGGACGCCGCGTCATGTTTTTGTTTTCAGGTGACCAACCATTCTCCGTTCCCGTGAGAGATCACTTGGGAACGTTGACGATGATCGACGTTCGACCGGTGGCTGATCCGGCACTCGCTCGAACGATGCAGACCGCATGGTGGGAGGAAACCACGGCCGCCGCGAAACGACAAATCGATGCCACGGACACTCCGCCGTGGGTTCCAACTTATTTGGTGGCGATGTTGTCCGGGCGTTTGAATCTGCCATTGCCGGCTTGGTTCGGACGCGGTGATGAAACCGAATCGGAAGACCCTCTGCTGAACACGCTCGAGTGGATCGGTGGTGCTGCCGGAGTCGCGAACGAAGTCTTCGCGGTCGCTGCGGCGGGAGGTGCTCTGCAGCAAACGTTGAATGACCCGACGGCAGCTCAGGTCGCCGCTTTGCCTTTGCCTGCACCACCGGTTTGGCAGCCACCGGTTTCGACCGCTCCCATTGAGCCACCCGCGATGGAAGTGTTGGCGGAACACGTGCCTCCAGAGTGTTTCTACTTGCGGTATGGCTCGTTCGAAAACTATCTGTGGTTTCGCGATTTGACGCTGGAGTATGGCGGCGACATTTCACGCATGATCACACTGCGTGGAATCAGCAACGAATCGGCGGAACGCTTGGAACGTCAGTTGGGCGTGCAAACCAATGCGATGAGCCGTTTGCTCGGTCCCAGTGTGATCGAAGACCAAGCCTTGATCGGTCGCGACATGTACTTGGACGATGGTGCATCGATGGGTGTGTTGTTTCATGCCAAGAACGTCTTCCTGTTGCGAAGCAGTTTGAATAGCGACCGAACCAAATTGGCGGACAGCAACGATGCGGTGACGCTGAAGAAAGTCGAGCTTGCAAACGGCTCTGCCACGTTGCTTCGCAGCAGCGACAACAAAGTGCGATCGTTCTTGGTGGAAGCGGGGCCTTGCATCTTGGTCACAAACAGCGAAACGATCGCGGACCGTTTTCTGGAGGTAGCACAGACCGGCGAGTCCCTGGCTGCAACGGCTGACTTTCAGTTGGCACGCAGCTACATGCCGCTGGAACGCAACGACACGATCTTCGCGTATTTCTCAGCGGAGATGCTGCAGGGACTGTTGGCCCCTTCGTACTTGATCGAACTGCGCCGGCGGATGCAGGCTGAGGCTGACATCGCCTTGGTGCGTTTGGCTCGCATGGCGGCGCGGTCGAACGCCGTTCTTGGTGAGCCTGTGATTCAAGAGATCGATGGGTTGATCAACGCAGGGTTCTTGCCAGAGAACTTTGGCGATCGGGCCGACGGAACTGGTGTGGTTTCGTTCGCCAACCACTTGGTCGACACGCGTCGCGGTGCTCGCGGAACGTTCTTGCCGATCGCTGATAACCCTGTCGAAATGGTGACCGCCAGCGAATCGCGTTGGTATGGCCAAATCGCGGCTGCCTACAGTGATCAATTCAGTTCGTTGGATCCCATCGTGATCGGTGTGCAGCGGGAAGAGTTCCCGATCGATCCGTCGGGACCCGCGTCTGGTGAACGCCGCGAACGGTTGACGATTCATGCCGAAATCGCTCCGTGGCAACCGGAGAACTACGGCAGTTGGGCGAAGCAACTCGGTCCGCCCACGCAAGTCGCGATGGAGTTTGCACCCGATGACGTCGTGTCGTTGCAAGCTCACGTGGCATCCGACACGCTCGGCCCGCCGACGCATTTATTCGCTGCAATCAAGGATTCGTTTCCACCTGAACCCGAGTCGATCGATGGCTTGATCAGCAAGTTTCGAGCGCTCAAGACGTTGCCTGGATACTTGGGCGCGTGGCCTCAGCCCGGAGCACTGGACCGATTGCCTTTGGGTTTGGGACGTGGTCAACCGGTCGGCCCAGGCATGAATCGTCTGATCGGCGGTTTGTACCGCTACACGGGAGGCGGCTTCAGCGTTTTGTCGTTCCAGCCCGACGTGCTCAACGCGTCGCTGCCACACCTCGCTGCGAATGAAGTGGACGATCCCGCTCAGGTACGAGGCCGAATCGACAATCTCAAGGGCACCCAGTTGGAAGGCTGGGTGAACCAGCAGCTCTACGAACGAGCCGCCGCGGCCAGTCTCGCGGGAGCTGAGTTTCTGAATTCGTTGGTGGCTCAGTTAGGTGTGCCGGTGGACGAAGTGATTGACCAAGCCGAATTGGTTTTGGGTGGTCGGCCCCAATGCCCGCTCGGAGGCGACTACCAATTCGACCCGGCTCGTCGTCGCTTCATCAGCACGGCTTGGCCGCTGGATCGTTTGGGCCCTGCACCGTTCGCTCCGGCGAATTACCAAACTCCACTGCTAAGTTGGTTCCGTGGTGCCGAGGCTCGTTTGACCCAGTACACCAACCGCCTGATCGCTGACGCAACGATCGAAATTGCGCGAGCTCAATAGGCGGTCCTCACTAGGCAGGTAGGCAGGGATGATTCGGTTCAACCCTGCGAGCCGGTTGCGCTCAGGAACCTTGATGAACACCAAACGGCTCCAATGCGCGAGGGCTCCTTCATGCCTGGTTACTTGGTTTCCAAGCAGCACAGTTGGTCGTTGATTCGTAGGAACAAACGGCCTCCGGTGAACGCGGGAGTGGCTCCGACTGGGCCGCCTAGATCAAACTTCTGTGCTCCGGTTGGTGAATCGCTGGCGGGCATCACATGAGCGGTGCCGTCCAGCGAAATGGCCAGCAACTGATCTCCGATGATGATTGGCGATGCACCAAAATTGCCACCCAATCGTTTGGTCCAAACTTTCTCGCCGTCGTTTTGCCAATCGATGCAGGTCGCGATTCCTGTGTCAGAAATCAAGAACATCAGGTTGCCTTTGACGGCCGGAGTGGGCACATACGGGGCGGATGTTTTGATGCGGAATGCTTCGCTGGGTTTTTCGGAGGCACTTTGAGGAATTCGCACGGCGGACAAGTAGTTTCCACCACCGCCGCTACCGCAGGTTCCAATCGCCAAGTCACCCACCACCAACGGCGAACTGCAACATCGCTTGTTGAAGACCTTGATCGACCACTGCATCTTGCCCGTTTCAGGGTCCAGTCCAAAGACTCCATCGCCGGTGCTGGCACAGATCAGTTGTTGCCCATCCGTGGTCGGCACACCATACGATGGTCGCGTTGACGTCACCGGTGTCTCCCAAATCGTTTCACCGGTTTTGAGATTGAACGCCAACATGGAACTCTTGCCTGGAGTCTGCCAAGATTCCAAGCTGGTGGATTGCTGATCGTTGAACAACAGCAACTTCGAATCGATCACTACCGGGCTGGAACCAAAGCCATGCACTCCTGACCAAGGCCCGAGGTCTCGCGACCAAACGGATTCACCCATCATGTCGTAAGCCAACAACTCGGCGTGGTTGGCGTCTCCGTATGCGAAGTAAACGTGTCCTTCATGCACGACCGGTGTGCTGGAAGCCGCCGTGTTTCGGCTGTGTCGATGACGCTCGGCGAAGGCGTGTGAGCGACGCCAAAGGGTTTCGCCGGTCGTGGCATCCAGGCTGACCAAGTCCAGCTTCATCGATTGGTCGGATGGATCGGTGGCGGTGTCGAGTAAGAAGACTTGGTTGTCCGCCACGACGGGTGAGCCCACATGCCGAGCGTTGAGCTTTGTCGTCCATGCGTAGTCTTCTTCGCTCCATGTCGTTGGCAGCGTGCCGGCACCTGCGTCACCGTACGAGTTTGGACCGTGGAACTGAGTCCAGGTTGAGGGTGCGGATTCGCCGGAGGTTGATTCGTTGGCCGACAGACCGATGCCGCAGATGGAACTGGCCGCCATGCATCCGGCCAACGCGGCACGGCGAATCAGAGTTGTCCGGCGCGGATGAAATTGCGATGTGCTGCGGATTGCTGACGTGGGCATGGGCTTTGGTGGGATGGTGGGACGGTTCGCAGCGGGTTGCGATGGTTGTGCGGGTTGGGTTGAGTCTTTGCGTGAAGACGCACCGATTGTAAGTCAAAACCATTCGTTTGTTGCAATGGGCAATCGGGGGGTGGTCTAAAGTTCCGCATGATCCACATTGAAATTAGCGATTCGCCCGAAAACTTGTTGGCCGACGGAAACACCTGGGACCGCCTGGCGGGCGGGATTCCATTTCGGCAAACGGTTTGGTTACGCTCATGGTGGCAGCAGTTTGGCGATGCCGAACGAGCCTTTTTTCTGGTGGCCCGAGACGAATCGGGTGCCTGCTGTGGGTTGCTGCCGTTGGAGCGAACCGACGGCGATCTTCGTCGATTGCAAACCATCGCTGCGGGAAATGTCTGCACCGATCACGTTTCGATTTTGACGCGACCCGAAGACCGCGAAGAGGTTGCCACCGCTTTCGCGAAACATTTGATCGAATGTTCGTCAGATCGAACGCACGGTTGGGACCAGATTGATTTCGACGGCACGATCGCCGGCGATCCCGCGATGGAAATTTTCGCGAGATGCCTCGAAGATCAAGAAGTGCCGACCAGCATCCGCAGTCGAATGCACCTTTGGTTCAATCGTTGCGAAGCGACCTGGGAAGATCTCCTGGCAACGCGATCACGCAAGTACCGCAATCGAGTTCGTGGGCTGCTTCGCAAGTTGGACGAAAGCGACGGAGAACTGTTCGTGCGAGATGCGGCTGCTCCGGAAGAAGTCCACATGGGGCTGTTGAAGCTGATTGAGCTGCATCAAAAACGTTGGCAGGACGCCGGCGAACCCGGAACCTATGCCGATGATCGAATGATCCGGTTTGTGACCGATGCCACATTGGAAATGAGCGACCGAGGTCGGTTGGTGTTGCCTCAGTTGATCTATCGAGACGAGGTCATTGCAACCGAACTGCATTTCATCGGAGATGACAGGCGACAGTATTGCTACAGCACTGGCGTCAATCACGCGTATCCCGATCTGAAGCCTGGCATCATGTTGAATTCGCACATGTTCCGAGAGGCTCATCGTCTCGGCCGTGCAGGAATCGACTACATGAGAGGCGATGAAACATACAAAGGACGCCTGCACTCGCGGCCCATTCCACTCTTGGAAATCTCCGTGTTCGCCAAGCATGCTCGCGGGCAAGTGCGAATGGCACAAGACCGCGCGACTCAGTTGTTGAAAGTACAGTGGCGGCGTGTGAAGGATCTGCCTCAAGATCAACCGCTGACCATCGAGGAAGCCTTTGCTGAAGAGCATCGAAGCTTTCTTCCTGACCAGACGCCACTTCCAAGTCCGACACTGCATCACGAGGTGAGTGCAATGTTGCCGATCCGAACGGTTGAGTCGGAGATCCTGTTCGACGCCGATGAGGAAACGTCCGAGCCACCAATGATCTACTCGATGAGTGACTATCGACGATCGGATGCTCATTCGCACGAACCCGAACCGAGTAACTGAGGTTTGGATATGTCTGCGACGTTGGCAACTCTTTATCGAGCGATCCGGCGACTGCACGTGATGGATGTCACATGTTTGTTGCACGCGACCTCAGAGCCATCGAACGGTGGTGATGATGCGAGAATCGTGCATGCGGGATCGGATGGTCTTTCGTTTCGAGCCATCGGCGAGGACGAGCTTCAGCAGTTGCGTCGCGAAAGTCTCATCGATTCGACGGTCGGCACTGGGATCGCTCACACCAATCGGACAACGGATCACGGCAGCGGTGATCAATGGTTGTACGGCGTTTGGAAACAGGATTGCGTGATCGCGTTTGTCTGGGCAGCCACTGGCTACATTCCGGCTTCTGAGAACTACAGCCGCAGCGTTCACCTGGGTTCGTCGTTGACCATGCCTCCTCATTGCGGATTTCTGTTCAACGCATGGACTGATCCAGAACACCGAGGTCGCGGGCTGATGGCGGCGCTGCTTCGAAAATTGACCGTCGAGGACGCGCTGAACTTGAATCTGCACGACTGGTTTGCGACGACGGACTGGACAAACATTGCTTCGCAACGCACTTTCCAGAAAAGCGGCTTTGAACGAGTCGGTCGGCTCTATCGCCTTGGCCGCGGACGCATGCAAGCCAGCTTGGTTCCCGATCTCGAACGTCGAATGAAGGCAACTCTGTTGTTGGACGCGGCTCGTCAAAAGCCACGAATTGCCTCGGATGCGCCCGGGCTACGTTGGTCGCTGTGATCGGCGAATCGCCCAATCGAGAGCGTTGTTGATCGCGGGGCGGTGCTCTTCTTCCAGCACATCGTCGTGACTCAATCCGGACAGTTCCACAACCAAACTCGGTCCCGAGTACGCGGAGTGAATTGCCTTTTGATACTCAGGCAACACCAAAGCATCCTTCTCAGACATCAAGAAAACCGCAGGGATTCGGCAGCGATTGGCCAAGTCAACTGCGTCCACGTCTTTTGGCAGCACGGCCGAGACGTGTTGCATCGCGGTGGTTGCTCGATACCTCGCTGAGATGTTGAGAATCACGCGTCGCAAATCAGGAGGATTGCGAACCCAAAGAACGGCGGAGGGATACGCATCCATCAGTGCCGACGCAACATGCATCGCGGGCAAGCATCCTAGACTGTTGCCGCTCAGCCAAATGCGTGTGGGGATTGCTTCGGTGGATGATTGAGTGCGAGCGGCGAGGACCTTTTCGGACCACCTCGCAGCGGCACCCGACAGATTTTTCAGGGTTGCTTCGCCGGGACTGCCGCCATACCCGGGCGGATTCCACGTCCACACTTCTGCGGACTTCGAGATGGGAACCTTGGTTTGCATCGGAAACGGTGTCGACCGCTCCGCTCGTCCACCGGTACCCGGGAACTTCAACACGAGGTCGTTGGGCGGCGGGATTTCTCGCCAATCATCCAGGCTGCCGTTGTCAGCAATTTCGTTGGAAGAGCCGTTCGCCGATGTGCTTCCGACCCGATGAACAAAGGATTCGATCCAGGCATGGGAAGCGGATTCAACGGAATCAGATCCATCGTGTTCCAGCAGCGAGACGCGGCAACGAACTTGTGGCCGGTAGTCGATCGGGTCGGTCGTCGGTCGCAAGACAAAGCGATTGAGCAGTCCAAACCGAATGCGTCGGGACCAATTTTGAATCGGACGCATGCTTTTCATCCACTCACACCCGCGGTCAGGTGGTCATCGGCTGCGGGAGCGATTGCAGTATCGATGCGAGTGGCATCGACATCGGCCGCATCAACGCGGCGACGAGGCAACCATCCTGCCAACGACAATCCGATCAGAGGGCTCAGCACGGAGAACAACATGAAATTCGAAAATAGGGCTATGGATGTGAACACGACCGCACCAATGATTGCTGCCCAGCGAGCGGGAAGCAACCAAACAACCAGCCCCGCGACGGTTTCGACCAGGACGACTTTTCGGCTGTAGATTGTCGCGATGCTGCGAAGTGTTTCAGTATCAAAGTTGGATCTCAAAAGATTGAAAACCCAGAAGTCTCGGTCGAGAAAATAGATTTCCCACAACACGTCACCGGACCAATATTCTGCCGTCCATTTGCCGGAGGCTCCGCCCAGCAACACAACCGAAACGATCACTCGGCTGAGACGCCCGGCCTTGCGACTGAGTTCCTCTGGAACGTCAATTTCCAGCCGTGTGGTGTACCAAAACGCCCACAGGCTACACCACCAAAACGTGACAAACGTCACGTCGTTGTAGCTGCCTTGATGACACAGCATCACGGTGGCTGCGGACCAAGTCACTGCGGCGGCAAAACATCGAGGGAAACGTTGTTCAGTGATCCATGCGGCGACAACTGAAATGCCCGCCGTCAAAAATGCTACGCGTAAAACCGTCGCGGATTGCAACCACGCGGGGAAAAAATCGTGTTGGATCGGGATGGCTTCGTAGATGCGATCCGCCAGCAGAAAGAACGTCCACTTCCAAAACAGGCCCAGCATCATGCCGGCCCAGGTCAGGTGAAGCGGCGTCAATTCGGTCCAGCGAAACTTTGGCGGAGAAGCAATACCATTCATGGCGATGTCTCCTCTGCCAATACCATTTGCCAAACGCCGGCATCGTCACGGGTCAATTCATAAGTTGATTGCATCGACTCGCCGCGATAGTGGGACTCAACCACCAACCATCGCGGGTCGTCTTCCTGCAGGTAACGAACTCGACCGTTGGCAAACGTGAACTCACGCACCGGATAGTGGTTGATCGTTCGTGTGGCTAAGACCCCCAGTCCACTCGTGTCTTCTTCCAGAGGCGACAACCAGAGCGGGTCAACCAGCCCGGCCAGTTCACCTTCCGGTGGCAAGTCGCGAACCTCGGTGGTGTTCTTGAAGTTGTACATCGCCGGGATCGGCGTTTGGATCGCCCACCAGGCGAACGACGGCGTTCGCAAGTGGAACCGCTGCATCGTCGACTGAACAATCGGCGGACAAATGGGCATCAGCAGCAACCAAGCAGCGACAATCGCGGCGACGGTGAGCAGGATGCGATATCCCCAATCCGGTTTCGCTCGATTCAACGAAGATGTCGCGGGAGCGTTCATGGGACCTTGGCCGATGGATGAAGTCCGACGGGATGTCGTTGAACGACCGCACGCCGAATGAGAATACTCAAGCGTACCCCACACCCAATCATCGGCACCCAAGGAGGCGTTTCTGCGACGTCACGCCACCGTTCGGCTCACGACTGGATCCAGACCGGAACGATTGTGCCGATTGTGCGGGAACGCTGTCATCCTCCACCACGATCCGCGAACTACATCTTCGCGATCAGGTCGATCAGCAATTGGCGGACGGCTTGTGGCGAAGCGTTGGGGTTCTTCTTCTTGGCTTGTCCGATCAAGGCACCCACCGCTTGTTGCTTGCCGCCCTTCACGTCCTCGACGACTTGCGGGTTGTTCGTGAGCAGTTCCTTGCACAGCGATTCCAACGCGTCGTCGTCGACCGCTTCGATGCCCAATGACTTGGTCGCTTGTTCGATCGACTCGTCGTGCGTCAGCAAGTGTTCAAACACATCGCGAGCGCGATTGTTGTCCAATTTTCCATCGGCGATCATTCGAATCAATTCACCAAGCCGCTCGGCTGGAATGGGGAACGCATCGATGTCGATGCTGCGTTCCTTCATTGTCCGCATCACGTCCTGCATCATCCACGACGATGTGCGACGTCCATCACCGCTGGCTCCCACGGCGGTCTCGAAGTATTCGATCACGTCCGGGCCTTGGTTGACGATCACGTCGGCGTCGTAAGGCTTGATCGCATGCTGCGTCTGCAGCCGCTCTCGCGTCACCGCTGGCAATTCACCCAATGATTCTGAGATCGATTCCACGTATTCGCGAGGCAGGCGGACGGGCAGCAAATCGGGGTCGGGGAAGTATCGGTAGTCAGCCGATTCTTCCTTTTCTCGCTGAGCAAAGGTTTGCTCGGCGGAGTCATCCCAACCGCGAGTGGTCTTGGGAGCATCGTCGATCGTTTGACGTTTTTCTTCCCAGGCAATCAGCTGACGTTGGACTTCGTAGTCGATCGAACGTTGGACGTTTCGGAAGCTGTTCAGGTTCTTGATCTCAACGATCGGTGTCGCGATCTTTTTGCCCTCGACGTCGATGTGCAAGTTCACGTTGGCGTCGACTCGCAAGCTGCCTTCCTGCATTTCGCAATCAGAAACCTTCAGGTGAGTCAGCAACAACTTCAGCTCGCTGAGATAAGCCTTGGCCTCATCGGCCGACCGAAGGTCCGGTTGGCTGACAATTTCCAACAGAGGCGTGCCGCATCGGTTGAGGTCGATCTTCGTGTCGCTGATGCCTGACGCCTCGTCGTGCATGCTCTTGCCGGCGTCCTCTTCCAAGTGAGCTCGCACAAGACCGATTCGGCGTTCGGTCTCGCCGTCGTCCGTGCTGATCGTCAGATGCCCGTCGGCGCAGATCGGCAAATCGAATTGGCTGATCTGATAGCCCTTCGGCAAATCGGGGTAGAAGTATTGCTTGCGGTCCCACTTGGTCAGCGGCGGGATGTCGCAGTTGAGTGCCAATCCGGTTTTGACTGACAACGCGATCGCTTCGCGGTTCATCACGGGCAGTGCTCCAGGCATTCCGAGGCACACCGGGCAAACTTGGGTGTTGGGTGGAGCACCGAATTCGGTGGTGCAGCCACAGAACAGTTTGGTTTGCGTTTTCAGTTGGACGTGGACTTCCAACCCAATGACGGTGGTCACGGGGTATTTTTGGCAGGCCAAGATCGCGGAGGCAGTCATGCGGTGAGCCGGTGAGTCAGGAAAAGCGGAGATTCCCCGGCAATATCCCGCATCCTTCCAATGGGCTCAATCCCCAGCGGTTTGGCGAGCGACCCGAGTCACCCAGTTCGTCAGATCACGAAAATAAGGGCGTGGGTCGGGTTCGAACTCAAACGTGTGGGCCGCTTCGTCGTAGCACGTGCATTCTTTGTCGCTCGCCGCCATCCGATCCAACATTTCGCGTGTTTTCGGGTTGTCGACGATCCGGTCTCGCCCAGCCAAAACCAACCAAGTCGGAGTGCGAATTGTCGGGGCGACCTCCCGGGCGTGCTGGGTCAGCTTCCGGTCTTCCAACGCGAATCGCACGCTGACTTTGCGAAGCGTTAGCGAATCCTTTTGGATGAACGATTGCCAGCGAGCGACTCCCGTGAACAACGCGGGATCCTTCAGCGGAATCGGAACCCGCAATCCGCTCAGGCCCAACCGCGAAAGTCCGCCGAGCAATCGGTACTTGGCTGGCGAAGGAAACTGCGCCGCGTAGATTCCCGGGCATACCAGTGCCAACCCATCAATCAGATCAGGATGCTCGGCCGCCAGCACGGACGCTAGTTTGCCGCCCCAACTTATCCCGCCCAGGATCAATGCCACATCACGCGGTTGAGTTTTCAGAAAGCAAACCACGTCGTCGATCCACTGACGCCAGTCATCGACATCGCCACGCCGAGACGGGTTGCCTCCCGAACCGCGTCGGTCCAGAAAGTGGACTTCAAATCCATTTTGAGCCAGAGCATCGCAACTGGCCAAATACCATCCCGAGTGACTGACGATACCGTGCAAAAACACCACGCGACCGCGCGGACGAGTCACACTCCAGCGTCGCGACATCAATCGCAGCCGACCGGCACCGTCGAACATCTCGATCTCGCACTGTGGCGATTGCTGCATGCCATTCATTGAGCATCGACCACAAACGTGCGTTCCGCTTTCGCGTTCTGTCGCAACCAATCTTCGCGAATCGTGACGCCCAGGCCCGGCGAATCGAGTGCCGGTGCCCACCCGCCGTATCGGAACGTGATGTCCTCCTGCGTTGGCAACGTGGTCAGCAGGTGTCGATCGTACGAACCTTCGAGGTAGCGAATGTCGCGAACGGAGCTGGCCCAGTGTCGGCCGGCTGCCGAGAGGACACCGGACTCGCCGGGATGGCACCCGAGTTGGTAACCGAGTCCCGATGCTCGGGCGAGCGCGGCCAAGCGAAGGCAACTCAAGAAGCCACCGCACTTGGAAAGCCGAAGGTTGAACAGGTCGCACGAGCCCAGCTCGATGGCCCGCTTGGCATCCATGCGGCTGGTCAATGATTCGTCCAGCATGATCGGAACGCCAATCGATTCGCGAAGCGTCGCGAGAGCATCGACCTGATCGTGAGCCACCGGTTGCTCGATGCAAGTCACACCAAACTCGCGAAGCGGACGCATCTTCTCGATGACTTCCTCGGGACGCCAAGCTTCGTTGGCATCCAACCGCAGGTCCACTCCACCGCCGATCCAGCGTCGAATACGAGCGACACGTGACGGGTCGTCTTGCCCGTCCACACCGACTTTGATTTTGCATTGAGCGAACCCATAGGCACGCATTTTAAGAGCGGAGATTCGCTCGCTTTTGGCACCCGAGGATGTGATTGTGGTGGAGTAACGAACGCGAGGTTGTCTCACATGGATTTCCGCTGCTTCGGCAACGTGCGGCACCACCGCGCTGACAGGTTCGCCGAAGTGTCTGCCAAAGGCATCGAGCAAGCTGAGTTCGACCGCGCATCGCAGCGAATTGGAACCGCAGCCGCGCGGATCGTCGGAGTCGTTGTTGAACTGCAATGCATCACAGATTGCGATGACCTCGGGCCAGTTCGATGCGGACTGCATCAACGCGGGATGAAGGTTGGATCGCGAGAGTTGTTGCAAGCATCCTTCGGGCGTTTCTCCGGTCACATAGGGACGCGGGACGCCTTCGCCCCAGCCGATCGTGCCGTTGGACAACTGGCATCGGATCAGCAGATTGATGCTTTCCGTTCGCGTGAACGAAGCATGTTTGATTTCGCGTTTGAGCGGCAGCGGAACCAGGAACGCGGTGAGTTCAGTGACTTGCATTTTCTGCCGCCCACTTCAGTGCGTCTTGGATCCCTTCGCGAAAATCGACTCGCGGTTGATAGCCGAGCAAGCGTTTGGCTTTCTTGATGCTGAAGTCCAAGTTCAGCGTCATGAACTTCATTGTCGCGCCGGTCAGCAAAGGTGGCTCGTCCGCACCGCGAATTCGGCCGTAGGTTTCGAGGACCGGGCGAGCGACTTTGGCGAACCACAGCGGAACACGTTTGGGAGGTGGAAGCTCAAGGAAGTCCGCCACCGCGCCGAGGAATTCCGCTCGCGTGACCAAACGCTCGTCTCGCAAGTTGAAGGTCTCGCCCACGGCCGCGTCGTGGTCGATGCACAGGAACAATCCGTCGATGAGGTTGTCGATGTTGGTGTTGTTCAGCACTCGCTGGCCGTCGCCGATCATCCGGATCGAACCGTTTCGGAATCGCTGCATCAGCCTTGGCAAAATCCGTCGATCGCCTTCGCCATAAGTGAACCCGGGTCGAGCGATCACGGTTGGCATGCCGTCCTTTTGGTGAGCGGCATTCACGAGTCCTTCCGCGAGTGCTTTTGTGTGGGTGTAGCCATCGAAACCGCGAAGGTCGACGGGTGTGGCTTCATCGGTGCCGAAGTGGTGCTTGGCTTGGTAGACACCGAGTGCACTGAGGTGAACGAGCCGACGCAATCGATCCGAGCCTGATGCAAAACGCAGCAGGTCTTCGACCGCGTCCAAGTTGATCGCTCGGTAGGTCGACACTGGCCCCCAGTCACCCACGTGCGCCGCGGTGTGAACGATCACGTCGCTCTTGCGAATCGCGTCTTGGTAAGCGGCATTGGGATTGGTCAAATCCGAATCCACCCACTCCACGTCGCAGCCATCCAGAACCCGACGATCCGATCCCGATCGCACGACCGCCCGCACGTGGTGACCCGCGGCCGCCGCACGTCTCACCACCGGGGCACCAATCATGCCCGTCGCTCCGGTCACCAGAATGTTTTCGGGATGGGGCATGGTTGCAATCGAAAGGCGTTCGCGAAGCGAAGGGGGAATTGGCGGTGGAACTTGGTGCAGTTCATCGCGTCCAAGAAAGATGAAACGCAAGCCTAATCATGACACACGTTGAGGGAACCCACCTTGCCCCATCGAAACCGCTATCTTCGTAGGTATCCGACGCTTGAAAGGCGAAACGTTGGCAGGCCGTTTCTCGTTGGAGTCGTCTCGCGAAAAAGTTCGAGTGCTGAATCAGGGGGCGATTTTCGATGAGTGTTGAGCTGGTCATCCAGTGTCCCAAGTGCCAAACGCGATTGAAATATCGGGGCGAAGCTGGCAGTCGTGTGGTTTTGAACTGCCCGAAGTGCCAGCAGAAAATACAGACCACCATTCCCGCTCAGAAGCCAGCCAGCTCACGGCAGAAGACAGCGGTGTCTCCTCCCGCCACTTCGGCGCGGGGCACTTCGCCTGCACGTCGAATGCCGGTTCAGCAGGCCAGCGATCCACTGCAATCCGCTCAGCCCTACCGCCCACCTCGAGCCGCGACCAAATCCAGTTCCTCCTCGCTTCCAATCGCCGCTATTCTCGGTGTGGGAACCGCGGTCGCGGTCTTGGCTTTGCTGGGGGCGGGCGCGTTTCTGTTTTTGTCGGGCCGCGAGGAAGTCGGCCCGGTGGCGATGGACGTAACGAGTGGCACCGGCGATTCAGTCGGTTCATCGACCAGCGACACTTCTCTCTCAGGCAACGCCAATGCTCCCGCAATCGTTGTGTCTTCGATCAAGCCGATGACGCCCGAGCAGATCGTCGATGAATGGTTCCAAATACGGGAAGCCAGCGAGGAAGGCCAGCGTGTTGAGGTGCTTGAAAAGGGAACCCCGGCATACGAAGAACGGGTGAAACGAATGATCGAAGGCGAGAAACGCAGTCGCGAACTGATGCGAGTCGCGTTGGCGTCTCCCACGGGCGATCCAGCACTTCAGGAATCCATTGGTGAACGCAATCGTGCCTTCTTCGACAAGTACATGTTCGGGTCGGGGAACCAGCAGACGGTCGCGAGCGAACACGCACTCTCGAAGGACCCCAGGATCGGCAAGCGGTTTTGGAAGGACGCGATGCAAAAGTATGTTGGGTCGGCGCTGTTCCCGCTGTCAAAACCCAGTCAGTTCAAGGCTTCCAAAATCTATCTCGAATTCATCGAGACGCTGGATGACGTCGCCAAACGGGTCAACCAATACGAAGCCGAAGGGCAACCTGATGTTGTTCACCAGGAGTTGGCGAAGCTGAACGATCAACTCATCGAAATCGCGATCAAAGGCTTTGAAGCGGATGGCTATTTCACTGTCCCAAAGGATCATGCCGATGCTGAGCAGGCTTTCTTGCCTTTCATCAATGGCACGCTGGACGAGCTGGTGAAATCGGGGCCTGATCGTGAGGAAGCGAAGACGCTTCAGAAAGAATTTGAGTTCGCTCATCGTCAATTCGAAGATTCAACGACTCGCAACGTGGCGTCGCTTCGGAGGCAGTGGGCCGAACTGAAGAACCCGCAACTCAAAGCAGATCGCGAGCAGGCGGAGAAGCTGGCGGCGGCCGCCAAGCGAGCGGAGTCGGAAGCCAAGCAACGCGAGTCGGATGAGAACCGCCAACAGTTTCGTGATGCAATGCGAGGCGGCCCACGCGGTTCGGCTGGCGGAGGACGTTCCGGCGGCATGCCATCAGGATTGCGAGATCGATTTGGGAACCGCGGCTCAGGAAGTGGTCCGCGGGGCGGACCAAGAGGCGGGCCGGGCGGTGGTGGAGAGATGTCGTCGGGCGGTTCGAGGTCGTTTTCCGACGGGTTCATGCTGCGGATTGAAGGAGACCGCGATACGAAGGCCAAGGCGGATGCCATGATCGAACGATTGGGCTCGCAGCTCTACAGCTACAGCCGCTCGGGATCAACGACCGTCGTGCTTCTCAAATGGACGGGCGCTCCGGAGGAGATCGCCAGCGAAATCGACTTCGGCAAAGTCACGCGAACCGCTGAAAAGCTGATCCTTGTGGACGCCACGGAGGTACCCTAGTGGTCTGTTACAGCTAAAAGTGAGGGTTGATCGTAGTGGACGAGGCGACGAGTCCTTGGATTTGACGCCAGTTCGGGACTCGTCGCCTCGTCCACTACCTCAAGAATAAGTCGTGACAGACCACTACCCTTTGGATGCGGATCAAAGGGGACGGAGGTAGATTGTCCAAAACCATGCACCGGAGCGGGAGACCGCTGCCCTGGTGTCGATTTCTGAGTTCAGCAGCGACACGATGCTTCGGCATGATTTGGTCGGGTGACCGCCACGCAAGTCATGATTCATTGAACTCGTCGGACTCGATCAGGCCGTCACGCAATCGTATCACTCGTTTCGCTCGTTCAGCGACTTCGTCTTCGTGCGTGATCATGACGATCGTCTTGCCGCTTTCATTCAGCTTCTGAAAAAGGTCAAGAACTTCGTCCGTGGTTTTGGAATCTAGGTTTCCAGTCGCTTCGTCAGCCAGCACAAAGTAAGGGTCGTTCACGAGACTTCTAGCGATCGCCACTCGTTGTTGCTGACCTCCGGATAATTCTGTCGGTTTGTGATACAACCGGTCACCCAGACCAACCTGCTGAGCAAGTTCGCGGCATTTTTCGTTCGCGTCCTTGCCGATCAAACCCTGGTACTGCAGCGGCACCTTGATGTTTTCCATCACATTGAGTTGCAGCAGCAGATTGTACGATTGAAAGACGAACCCAATTCGACGACCACGGATTCGCGACAACTGATAGTCACTAATTGTCGAAACATCATCGCCGGCCAGGAGGTACTTGCCGCTCGTCGGTCGATCGAGGCAACCAAGCACATTGAGCAGCGTGCTTTTCCCCGATCCCGATGGTCCCATGATCGCGATGTATTCACCTTGCAGCACATCAAACGAAACACCTCGCAAGGCGTGAACAGTTTCTCCTTTGAGAAAATACGTTCGATAGATGTCCTCGACTCGAAACGCATAGTCGCTTGCCGGACGAGTTTTGGCTTGGTCAGTGTTTGGATCAGCGATGCTTGTCATGAGCCTTCAAATCATCGCGTAAAAGGTAAAATGTCGAGTGCCGATGTCAGTCCGAAGCTTTGGAGAAACCAGGCCGTCAACATCGACACCCGACCATAGATACCCGACCGTGCCGGTGATCGTGGACAATCGATTTTTCAAATACAGCGAAATTTCATCATTCATGGCGCAGCGCCTCAATCGGATCTAGGTAGGCCGCTTTCCTAGCCGGATAGACGCCAAACAGGACGCCAACTCCCAGCGAAATGCCGAGCGACAGAACGACGGACCACATCGCGATCCGAGGTTCAAGCGAGTCAACGATTGGCGGCAATGACTCGGGAGAAATCGTTGAGATGACACGTTTGATCAGCCGAAACATCGGGCCAACCGACAACCCGAACAAGACTCCTGCGATTCCTCCACTGGCCGTTAGCACAACGGTCTCGATCAAGAATTGACCGATGATGTCGCTTCGAGTTGCACCGAGTGCCCGGCGAACACCAATTTCGCGAGTTCGTTCGGTGACGGTGGCCAGCATGATGTTCATGATGCCAATCCCACCGACCAACAGCGAGATACCTGCGATCACGACCAACAGCACATTAAACATCGTGCGGGTGCGCTCGGCTTGCCGTAGCAATTCTCGCGGGACGACGACGGCGTAGTCTTGTTTCTCGTGGTATTTCCGGAGCAGTGTTTCGATAATTTGTGCGGTCTCATCAACTTCCTCGATATGGTTCACTTCGACCGTGATCTGACTCAGTTCGACATTCTCTCCGGTGAAGTTGAACCCTTGACCGCCACCGACGCGTTTCATCACCAGATCACCAACGCGCTGGCGAAGTGTTTGAAGGGGAATGTAAGCGTCCAAGTTGTAATCACGCGAGTCGAGACTTCCGCCAATCGCTGCCGACGCGGTGCGGTCGTTCGTTTGCCCGATGACCGTATAAAACTCGCTACCGACCCAGATGGCGCGGCCAATTGGGTTCTCGAATGGAAACAATCGCTTGGCGGTCTCGTCGGCCAACACAATGACCTTTTTGCCTCGATCGCGAGGGGACAGCCAACGACCGCGGGCAATTTGCAAACGGTTCAGTTCCAAGTATTCCTCCGCACATCCGACCAGCTTCGCGTCGGCGGTTCGGTCATCAAGCCGGAGTTCAAATTTCAGTTCGCGCATCGGAATCGCGCGTCGAATATTTGGAATGTTTTCGACGATCCGCCGATAATCCGCTCGCAACAAGCCATAGGTTTTGACTCGGCTGTTCGCGTCTTCATCACCGCTGGCGTTTGGCTGGACGGTGCGAACGATAACGTTTTTGGCACCCAATTCAAGAATTTGTTGCTGCGCGCGATAGCTGACCCCTTCACCCATGGCAACGAGCCAGATGACGGTGGAGGTGCCGATGAAGATTCCCAACGCGGCCAATCCTGCTCGAAGTTTTTGGACGAGCAGACTCTTGATGCCAAGGTCAACGGTTTGAAAGAACTGCGCGATCAAGAGGTTCGGTTCCTATTCGGATCGCGGGGGAGAGGTTTTCCGTCGAAGCGGCTTCGACCGTGAAAACGCCAAGACAGAGCGATAGGCGGGACGCCCCTCACCCCCGGCCCCCGAAAAAGACAATGCAGTTTTCTGATGTCGCCTTTCGGCTGATTTCTACATAGCGTACCTCTCCCGAAACGAAGTTTGGGGAGAGGTCGAGCGACGCCGTTCAGGCGTACGCGAGGGTGAGGGCCGGGCATGGTAAGTGCCGCGCACTGCCCTCCCCGGAATTCTCGCTGAACGCTCGCATTCCGACCCTCCCCAACTGCGTTCAGGAGGGTGATTTCAACCTCGCGAGCACTGCACTGAAAAACTGCACGACGTCGAAGCGGGGAGATGGGAGCCAGTGTAATATTGGTGATATTGTCATCGCTTTCACTTGTGACCGGAGCTTCGTATGCATATGGATTCAATAGCACTTCGTCACCTTCTTGTAATCCTTGCGTGACGATGGTGAACACATCGTTGCTGTCGCCCGTTTTGATTTCACGACGTACTGGGCCGTCGGGTGCCTGGATCCAACAGTAGGTCCGATCGTTTTGCTCAGCGATCGCAGCAACGGGAATCAGCAAGACGCTCTCGTACCGAGCAACCTCGATTTGAGCCTCGGCACTCGTTCCTGGCCGGAGTCCGTCGACAGACGGCAGGGAAACAATCGTGTCGTAACGCACTTGATTGCCGGTCCACCAGCCCGCAGGTTTCGTGATCGACGCGACTTCGGTGACAAGCCCTTGCAGCGTCCGGGTTGGAAGTTCGACTGAGGCCGATTGTCCCGACTTGACTCGCTTGACCGCTGATTCATGAACGCCCATTTTGACCTGCATTTGATTCAAGTCCGGCATCAGCAACAGCACTTGATTCTTGTGAACGTTCGTGCCTTCTGAAATCGGTGCGGTTTCCCACTTGGCTGCATTGGGGTGGATCACCAAGCCGCTGCGTGGTGCTTTGATGGCACAGTACTGCAACTCTTCGACCGCCCGGTCTCGGCGAGATTTATCCGCCAGTGCTCGTTCAACGTTGGCTTTGTGAGTTGCTTCGATGGACGCCAATTCTCCCTTGAGGGTTTGCAGTTGTTCTTTGTACGTAAATTCTTGAAGCACTTCCAATTGGGTTTGCTTCAATTGCACATTCAGTGCAGCCTGTTTGACCGCAAACTGTTTCTCTTCGACCTCCAGTTCGCTCAGGTAGCCGCTGTCCGCCATCACGCCGATATGGCGCACTCTCTCGCGAGCATTCTGCAGAGTTGCTTTTGCGATGGCGACGTCCTTCTCAAGGGTCAGCAATTCAGACTGAAATCGTCCCTGGTCGTATTCTTCGACTGCGATACGAGCTCGTGCCACTTGAGCAGCAGAAGCGTCCGCGCCGGATTGCGACCAATTCGCATACTTGGTCCGCTCGTCGACTTGCTCTTGGATAAACAAGGCGTCTAGGCGAACAAGTACGTCACCCTCGTCCACGAAAGTTCCGCTATCGACAATCCACAGCACCGCGTTGTATCCGCGAACCTTTGATTTGATCTCCAGGTTCTCTGCACTTTCAAGCGTCCCCTGCTCCGTGACCGTCACCAACAAGTCACCGCGCGAGACGACATGTGTCATGGCATTGCTTGTTTCCTCGTTGCGAAAGCTTCCTGCTAGAGCGACGGCAGCTAGACACAACCCACCCAGCAGCGCAGTGGCGGCAGTGATCTTAACCAGCATCGGCAGCCTTGAGGAATTCGATTCCGCGATCATGGCTCCCCTCTCCCCGCTCCGAGGTCGTGCAGTTTTATTTCACCCTCCCTTTGGGAGGGTCGGCCCGCTTCGGGCCGGGGAGGGTTACGCGCTGGATCCAATGCTGAGCCCTCCCCTCGCTTCGCTCGACCCTCCCAGAGGGAGGGTGATGACAAACGCCCGGCAATACAGCATCTAAAAACTGCACGACCTCGAAGCGGGGCGAGGGGAGCCAGTGTGGAAGCGAAACGGAGCGAGTAGGTCATCATATTGCTACAAGATCGAGTCCTCATCCCCGAATATCCTGGCCGCTTCGACTTGGGCTTCGGGGACATTGGCGAGCGGATCGAGAATGACTTGTTCGCCCATGATCACGCCGTCACGAACCCATAAAAACATATTGCTGCTGTCGCCAACGTCGAGCGTGCGACGCTGTATGCCGGCGTCTTGTTGCACCCAGCAGGCGAATCCATCGGACGTTTCAATGCACGCCGCGACCGGAACAAGGACAACGTCTTCGTGCTTGGCCAATACGATTTCGACTTCGGCGCTCATTCCCGGCCGCATCCCGATTTGGGACGGCAACGAGACGATCGCATCATATTTGACGACGTTCCCTGTCCACCAAGAGGCTGGTTTCGCCACCGATGCGACAAAGGTAACCTCAGCCGGAATCGATTCCCGATTCAAAGTAACGTTGGCCGTCATGCCTACGTCGATGCGTTTGACGACCGATTCGTGGACACCAACTTTGACTTGCATCTGATTCAAGTCAGGCATCAGCAGCAGCGTTTGATCCTTGCGCACCGTCGCTCCCTCTTCGATCTCCGGAGTGTCCTTCCACTCTTCTCCAGTTGGATAAATGACCAGTCCCGCACGCTCGGCACGAATGGTACAGAACGCTAGTTCCTCTTGTGCACGCTCCAATCGTTTCTTATCCGCTAGGGCTGTTTCCACGTTCGCTTTGTGAGTCGCTTCGGCAGCACTCAGCTCGCCTTTGAGCCGGATCAGCTCTTCCTTCTTTGTAAAGTTCTCGAGAACGTCGATTTGCGTCCGGGTCAATTTGGCGGTCAACTCGGCCTGGGAAAGAGCAAACTCCTTTTCCTCCAGCTCTAAGTCGCTGGCGTACTCGCTGCGAGACAACATTTCCGAATGTTGCAGTCGATTCTTTGCGTTTAGTAATCTGGATTCCGCGACGGCAAGGTTCTTTTGCAAAGCCGCCAGTTCTGAAACGAATCGCCCCTCGGAATATTCGAGCACTGCAATCTTGGCCCGCTCGACGTCCGCGCCCGATCGGGCAACCTGCGACTGAGCCAGGTGAAAGAGCTTTGTTCGATTGCTGATCTCTTCTTCGATGGCGAGGGTATCGAGTTGCACGAGAATATCACCGGCGTTCGCTTCGGTTCCGCTCTCGACCACCAAGGTGACTGTGTTGTTGCCACGAACACGGCATTTGATCTCGGTGTTGTTGGAACTTTCCAGAGTCCCCAGTTCTGTCACCGCAACCGTCAAATCGCCTCGCGTTACCGTGTGTAGAAAACTCGGGTCGACCGTCGTCACCTGCTGGGACGACGGCAACCATGCGACGGCCGAAAACCCCAACGACGCAACGAGCACGAACAGCAAGCCAGCGATCTTCATGAACCGGCCTCCAGTCCCTCGGTCGCCTCAGTGTCTTGACTCGCATCGCTACTCGCCTTCGCCTTCTGAGCAGTTTCCGATTGCTGTTGAGAGAGAGTTGTTCGAGCGTCTTCTTCGGCCTCACTGATCAACGCCGTCGGATTCAACACAACCTCGTCACCTTCCGTCAGTCCCGCGAGGACCTCAATGAAGACATCGTTGCTGTCGCCCAATTCGATCAAACGCTTCTGTGGACCAGCTTCAGACTTTACCCAGCAGAAAGTTCCGTCCTCCGTCTCGACAACAGCCGCGACCGGAATCGTCAGCACGTCTTCGTGAACCGCCAGAATGATATCGACCTCCGCACTCATACCGGGCTTGAGGCCCTCGTCGGCGGGCAATTCGATGATCGTGTCATACTTGACCACATTGCCGGTCCACCATCCGGCGGGCCGCGTGACGGTGGCGACTTCCGAGACGGTTGCCTCCAGAGTTCGGTCGGGCAACGTCACGATCGCTTTCAGTCCAGGGCGAACACGTTCGATGACAGATTCATGGACTCCCAGTTTAACTTGCATCTGAGTCAGGTCCGGCATCAGCAACAGGACTTGATCCTTCCGCACCGATGCCCCTTCGGTAATGTCCGGTGTGGATTTCCACGAAGCGGCGGACGGATAAATGACCAGCCCACTTTTCTCGGCTCGAATCACGCAATCTTCAAGCTCCTGTGCGGCACGGTCGCGTCGTTTGATCTCCATCGCAAGTCCGGCCTGGTCAGCGGCGAGCTTCGATTCGCTTGCGGTCTTGTTGCCACTGAGCGTTTCAAGTTGCATCTTGCGAGTGAACTCTTTCAGGACCTTGATCTCGGTCTCTTTGACCTTCAACTCTAACTCAGCTTGTGTCACCGTGAACGCTTCGCCTTCGACTTGCAACTGCGTCACGTAGCCTTGTCGGAAAAGCGACTCGGAACGCTGGTACATTTTGCGAGCCGTTTGAAGATTTCGCTTGTGCGCCGCAAGATCTTTTTCCAAGGCTTGTAGTTGCGAACGAAACCTTCCTTTCTCGTAGGCTTCGATGGAGATCTCCGCCTTCTCAACGTTGGCTTGCGATTGGGCCAAGGTGGCTTCGGCGATGAATGTATTGGTCTTGGTCAGACTGTGTTGCTCTTCGATGACCTTGGTATCCAGACGCACCAACTCCTGGCCTTCTTCGACGACGGTGCCCGCCGGTACGACGTAGGTGACGAGAGAGAAGCCACGAACCTTGCACTTGATTTCGGTATTGTTGGAGCTTTCGAGCGTACCTTGCTCGGTCACCGATACGGTCAATTTCCCACGGGAAATTGAGTGGGACAGCAGCGGCATGCTGTCCGCGGTCTCGCCCGATGATAGCCCGACCGCAGCCGCCCCCCCAGCAATCGCAAGCACACCAACCATGACGAAGATCCGCACGAAAATTCGCTCGGCAGATTTCGGGGTTGCTGTGGCAAGAACGTCTGTTGTTGACAAGGTGAGGTCTCAAGAAAGGCGGGGGATTCAAGCCTAGTAGACAAACCCACGCGCCAATTCGATCGTGGACAATAATCTACCGATTTTTTTCGAAACCCGTTATTTTTTCAGCCATTCTCACCAGCGGATGATGCGTCTTTTTCACCGCCGGAGCATCCTCGGTTCCTCGCTGTGAAATTGTCACCGGTCCGCTCCTGGCAGGTCCCCCCTCCTGCTGATCCAAATCCTGTTGCCCGACCACGTCAATCTCAAACACTTCGATCGGGACCGGGGGCGGCAATGGTTCAACGTCTTCCGTGGCAGTGTTGGAAGCATCACCCGAATTGAACTCGACGGAGTTCTCGATCCACTTCCCTGTAGGATCCAGCTGCATGACGCCCAGTTCACGGTAGAGACGAATCCGCGCGGCGTAGTAGTTCAGCCACGCCGCCAAGAAGCTGTTCTGAGAGTTTTGCAACGCGCTTTGTGCTGCCAGCAAGTTGATTGCCGTCGTGGGATTGATTTGAGGTCGCGCGCCCGGCTGTCCCTGGGGTGGAGGAGTCAACAGCGACAGTTCGGTTTGATCGACTCGCCGAAGCGCGATGGTGACCGCGCGACGTTGAATCTCCAGTTGCAACTTTCGCTGCTGGAGCGTTCGCAGCAGCGCACGCAAACCGAGCTGAAGCTGATCTTGAGATTGAATCAAATTACGGCGGTTGCGTTGATAGTCAATCAGAGCCTCGCGGTATCCGTTGCGTTCGAGCAGTCGAGCCAACGGTGCGTCAAACTCGACCCCAAGTCGCAGCCTACTCGTGGACGCTCGAAAATCGACCGGGTTGTTCGTGGCGGTTCGCACGTCGCCACTGCCTGTGATACTCAAGTCCGATTGCAAAGCGTCGGCAGCTACCTGGATCGCTCGCCAGCGATCCACCAATGCTGCGCGACCATTCATAAAATCAAGTCGATTCTCCAACGCGATTTGGAAAGCAGCTTCAGGTTCCAAATCCACGTCATCAACCGTAACGACCTCCAAGCGTGCTTGCGCCGGCACCAGGGCAAGTCGCTCAATCAGCTGCAGATACGATTGAATCCATCCGGTCAGCCCGCCAATGGTTGCCACACGTTGCTCGATCGAGTAGCCATCTCGCAAGCGGTACAACTCGGAAATCGTATTCGCCAAACCCGAATCGCCGAACTCCAGATCACTCAATCGCTCATTCAATCTGACTCGATCGAGCCGAAACCTTGCCTTCTCTTCGTCACGCATGAATCGCTCACGCTCAGGGGCAGTCTCCTCCATTCGCTCCAAGTCACGGCGTGCGACCGCGAATAATTCGCGAGCTGGCTCGATCAGTCGCTCCGCATCGGCCAGCACGCCTTCAGGCTCCAGTGCCAAATTTCCTGCTGCAGACTGAATCAGCACGACCCCGCGGCTGAGCGACAGGATATCGGTAAACAAGTCGGAATTGGCATCAACCAAGTCCCCCAGGTTCTCCTCATTCATCGAGCCGAGGATTTCTTCCAGTCGCATGGACGCCTCAGCAAACTGTTGCACCAACTCCTCGCGTCCTTCTTCTTTCTCAAGAATCGACAAGGCTTCCTGGAGTGACTTTCGCTCGGATGCACCAAACTCCTCGATCCTGTCGTCTAATTGGTCTTCCACGCCGGCGAAATCACTCGGCAAATCAAAAAGCTGTCGTCCGGTGGCATCGACAATGCCTTTGAGTTGGCCAAGGGCAAGATCGACGTCAACGAAGTCTTGCTCGGCGAGGCGAGGCAGCTGCTCAGCGAGAATTTCAAGGCGGGCGGTCAGACTAAACAGTTCACCGATGTTGCCGATTCGTTGCTGCAACTCTAGCAGTTCGTCCGCCAGCAGCACCGTCTCCGATGGAATCAGCTGGAATTGCTCCATCAAGTCCTCGTCCAGTTCGATCGGCAAGTCCGACGGCAAACCAAGAACCTGTGTGGTGTAGTTGTCGATCGCCAGTTGAAGGCCATTGGTTTGATCAAGCAGATTGGCGCGAGTGACTTCGATGTTCTGTCGAAACTGATCCACTTGAACAATGTCGATCAATTCGTTTTCGTAGAGTGCTTCCAAGCGATCGAGGGTGCGTAGTTGCAGACGTAGGTTGTCCTCGGTGTAGCGAATCTGCTGTGCTTGTTGAAGCAGGCCAAGGTATCCGTTGACTCCGCCGAATCCCGAGAACGACTGCAGATTGGTCGTCGGACCAAAACGTTGCGGACCGGTGACTCCAAGTTCACCAATCACAATTTGCGTGAAAAATCCCTGACGAAACTGACTGTAAGCTCGGAGGTTTGCCAGCAGTCTGCGTTCGCTGAGTGTCAATTGCTCCAGTGCGACATCGCGACCAGCACCTCGCAACAAGGGCTGGATAAACGAGAAGTTGGCAAGTGAACTGGCAAGGTTGACATCGCTGCCGGTGAATTCAAATGCAAAGGAATTCGCAAAACCGACCAGCACTTCGCCAGCAGTCGCAAACCGGCGGCTCGCTGAAAGGTCGTCGGTAACCGCTAAACGATTGATCTCAGGCACATCGAATGGTCCCGCCACAACGTAGCGATTAAGCAATGGATTGAAGCCGATCGTTGCCGGTTCCAGATTGCCTTGGTGACGATACGCCACTCCGGTGCCACCAAAGAACTGGGTGTCCAATCGAAACCGCTCTCCCGTCACATCCAACGATGTCAGGTAGAGTGTTTCCAACGCATTCTGATTCTGCGGTGAATTGACATAAGCCAACCGCACAGCAGAATCGACGTCCAGCTTGACTTCGTTCTGCTCGGTCAGTTCCGCGTACTCAGCCAACTGAACCCGCCATTGAGGGTTTTCAAGTTGAGCTCGCACGCCATTGCGTCCCCAGTGCTTCCAACCCTTCTTACCATCCACGCAGTGCATGTACCGATGCGAAGCTGGATCATCCCAAGGCATCGGTGAACAATCCGGATTGTACGGATCGAAATACCGACTTCGCGGATCCATATCGATGCTGACATCCGGCTCTGACCAGCGAGGGTCATGGTTCCGTTCGGCAATCGTGCAATAGGCCTCACGATCCGCGTTGAGCCGATGCTGCGTTTGCGAGCAACCCGCGAACGACTGCACCAGGACAGCCATCAAGGCCAATCGTCGAAGTCGCTTTCGATTTTCAGTCCGCACGAAGAAACCTCGCATGTTGCAACCGGCGTCTGCACGGCTGGCTATTTGTGTAGGGAAGCAACGCACGATGAATCAGAAACGCATTTCGCAGTGGACGAAGTTGCGAGTCCCGTGTGACCGGACTCGTAGCCTCATCCACTACGCTAAAAAATGAACGCTCGTTGCTAAGTCAATCTGGTTTCTCCTCGGGTTGTTATCGTTGCTCCGGTCATTCCGCCATGAGCGATTGTGACGCTGGCCGCGCCAGAGCGAATATCCCGCAAAGTTGAACAGTCAAATTTGCCGGTCCGGGTGCGTTACCGCCAGAAAACCCTCAAAATCTGCAAATCGGATGTCCACGATGGTGCCGTGATTCCAGGTATGAAAGTGCAGACTTTCGAAAAGTGCGATTGGTAGCGAAACTCGTCAAGACTTTCGGCCGCTCCCGCAAATTGCCGAAAGTCTTGACGACTTCCGCTACGTCTCTCGCTAGACCAAGGCAACCATGACCGGCTCCGACGAACATCGCGAACATGTGCTACGAGCAGCCTTCGAGCTCCGCGAAGAGTTGTTGGCGTATGCCCGGTCCTTGTTGGGCAACTATTCCGCCGCCGAAGATGCCGTCCAGGAAGCATTTCTCATCGTGGTCAAGAAGCACGAAAGCTTCCAAGATGGGACTTCACTGCTGGCATGGTGTCGGGCGATCGTTCGAATCGAGGTCTTGAAGGCAAAAGATCGCTATCACCGCGATCGCAGCCTGATCGAACGCGTGCTGGATGATTCCGTTGATGCTGCGTTTGAAGAATTTCAACAGTCGCGTTCGCAAGCCGAATCCGACCAACGAAGAGATGCCTTGGTGAATTGCGTTGAGATGCTTCCTGAGCGGGCGCAAAAAGTCCTGAAATCGCGTATGGCAGACGAACTGGGTTACCCGCAGATCGGTGAGCGATTGAGTATGTCGATCGAAGCCGTCCGAAAATCGTTGTTCCGAGCTAAAAAGCAAGTTCGCGAGTGTGTTGAATCCAAACTGAGGCCAGCCTGATGGGTAATACAGCCAAACGGGGCGATGCAGTGCAATGAGCGATTCTGGCAAACCCAATGATGACGTGTGGAATGATCTGGTTGAGCGCCACTTGCGTGGTGAGCTGAACCAGCGTGAACAGGAACAACTAGCGGGATGGCTCGATAGCGATGCCTCGCTTCGCGAAGATTTTGTGCGACAGGCCACCTGGGATACCGAGTTGGCCGAAGTGGTTCGCGCCGGTGGTGATCGTCCATCCGAAATGGAATCTTTGCTCGCCAGCAATGACGATAAGCAACCGTGGCGAACGCCCAAGCTGATGCGCGCGATGCTCGCCATCGCGGCGACAACGATTCTTTTACTGTCCTACGCACTGCTGACGAGGGATTCTGACGTCAACGCCATTGATCCAACTAGTGGCTCCGTCGCCCATATCACCGGCCTGAGCGGTTCGCTGATTTGGACCGGAGATCGGGGCGAGTTGGTGCGTGATATCAGTGTCGGCACCGATTTGGCTGGGGGCACGATTGAAGGACTCTCGCCGGATTGTTGGTTCGAATTACAGTTCAACGACGGCTCCGAGGTCGCGATCTCCGGCGCGTCCATGTTGACGTTCAGCGACGATGGGCAGAAGCGATTGCGTCTGCGTGAAGGCCGTATGTCTGCCGATGTGGCTCCGCAACCGGATGGAAATCCGATGGTCATTCAAACTCGTACCGCGACGCTAACCGTGTTGGGAACGAGCTTCGACGTCGAGGCCGAGCTGCCGACCACCGCAGTCATCGTCCGAGAAGGAACGGTGCGTGTTACGCGCACCAGCGATGGCAAGGAAATCGATGTGTCAGCGAATCATCGCGTCGTCGCTGCGGCGGACCAAGACTTCGAACGCAGGCAAATCGCAAGCGTGGTTCGCAACTGGGAAAGTCGCATTGACCAAGGTCCCGATGAGACCTTTGGTAAATGGATCGCTGCCACCGAAACTTCCCCGGCATCACTGAAGGCCGTGGCTTTTGTCCCCGAGCAAAATCCCAATGTGGTCCTCTACTTGTTGGGGTTGGGAGTACGCAGCGAGGAAGGCGCCCCTGTTGAAGTCAACGAGGACTCACACTTTGAAATCCATGGAAAGATCGACGTCGAAACTCAGATCTACTTTGGAATTCAAGTCGCTTACGCCAACGGTGATTTCGCGGGCAAATTTCGGGCAACGTGCAGTGTTCATCGCGACGCTTCAGGAAATTTCGTCGCCCGAGCCGATCTATCCGACTTCGAGCTCGACCCGTCCGTTGCGGCATACAAGGACAAACTCGCACCGTCCCCCGAGGGATTGTTCGTCAACGGAGTTTGGAGCTTTACCCATTCCGAGACGCCATCGGGAATGCGAATCAGCGAAATCAAACTCGCCAATCGCCGCAAGTGATCACCTTTGGTAGCTCGTACGAAAGTCGTCAAGACTTTCGGCCAGTTAGAATCACGATCGAATCTCTTGACGAGATTCGCGACCCGCAGTTCAGCAGTCGTTGACCGGAGGAGTTTGGACGATGGATGCAAAGAGATGTGTGTTCTTTCTTATGAGTGGCTTGGCGCTGTTCGCATTGGCTTGCAGCGCGAGCGCAGAATATCCCCAGACGACACCAGCTTCAATCGAGGCGAATTCAGAAGCGCGCCTGCGCGAAGTCGTCGTCAGCCATACCGATGACAACGGTATCCTCCAGCTCTACCGCATGAACGAGGACGGATCAAACAGCCGCCAGCTGACGCATTCCCAGCTCGGCTGCCGCATGCCCGCTTGTTCTCCCGACGGTAAGAGGCTGGCTTATGTTCAACAGGTCGGCCACGGTCTGTCGCTTTGGGTTTCTGATCTCGATGGCAAGAATGCCCGTGCACTTATCAATCGCGGAAACAATCTGCTGCCGTCTTGGGTGCCTGACTCGAAACACGTGGTTTGGATGAAGCCAAAGCCGGGAAAGGATCCTTCGCATGATAGCCAGATTCACCTCATGAACACGGAAACCGGTGAATCGCGCAGACTGTTCACCGATCCCGAGCAAATCAAATTCAGCAACTCGATGCCATCGGTTTCGCCCCGCGGCGATAAGATCGCTTTCGTCTCCAACCGAAGCGGCCCGATGCGTATCTGGATGAGCGATCTCGATGGAGGCAACGCTCGAGCGATTTCCACCGTTACCCGCGATCTCGAAGAGACGCTCCAACTACCGGTCGAACAAAAGGTTCCCGCTTGGTCGCCGGATGGCCAATGGATTGCTCATTGGGAAGGCGTGGAGATGACCCACCTGAGCCAATTCACCGGGAAGCAGGATCACGAAAGAGACAGGCAGATCACTCAAACCTGGCATGTTTGGATTGTCGGCAACGATGGAAAGAACAAGCGAAAAGTTGGGCGTGGAGATGATCCCACTTGGTCACCCGATGGATTTGTCACTCGGGCTTTTCCGGATCCAGAAAGGGGCGGTCCCAAGGTCGTGATCGAAACTAATTCTGGCAACAAGGAGTTGCCGATTGTGCCTCATAAGAAGAACTGGGGTCGATTCACTTGGGTACCGCAGAACGCACGACATCAGGCGGACTGAACAGAAACCTCTGACCGTCGTGGCGGCTTGAGGATCGAACAGGCATTGGATAAACGGTGAGGGGGCAGACAGCGGGCCGCACCGGTGCCAGACCAGCGAGTCGAAGCAGGGCGAGCACAAACCGTTTCCCAGCTTGGGCCAGCCCGCTTTCGTTTTTTGCCCGGAGCCCCCTTCGCTCTCAGCCAGGGTACATGGTTACCTGCTGAGCTTCCAATTTTTAAACGGGTGCCACGCTCACCACTTTGGACCAGAGATTCGGCAGCGGCGCATTGCGAATCAGTTGGATCTGCTCAACCCTCCAACCACTGGTCGCGACAAAGAACCTGCCGAGATTCCCCTTGGTGGTACGAATTCCCAACTGCTTGACCCACTGTGGGGGGCACCTCATACTCGGAATTAACGCCAACCGGCGACAACGTCCGTGGAACCGGCGATAACATCCAAGGCATACCCCGCGATAACACCTTTCTCGCGACCTTATCTCCGGCCCAACCGTGGGTAATTACATCGTTCGTCGACAGATAATATCCATCGAATGACCAACTCAATCTTGAACGTCTTGGTATTGGCACCGATGCTGCTCTTCGTTGGTTGCCAATCGCGCGACAACGTTAAGGTCGCCGAGCGTCCAGCGCTGTCGGACGACGACCTCCCTGCTGCCAATGACGGCTTTGATCCAACGATTGAGGAAGCGAAAGCAGTCGAGATTGCGTCGGCATCGCCTCAGAAAGAAGAGACGGTAAAGCAACCAAAGCCACTTGAACATCGCGACATCGATTTGTATCGGCACCTAATTTCCGAATTGGATGAACCGTCGCCCGACCGCGTCTACTTCCTGACGCTCACGCCAATGGATGATTGGGGGGAACATGGGAATTGGATGCCGTTTCCCAAGGAAACGACCGAGGGAATACCCATCGCAGGGAAATATCGGCTTGATACGGGGAATGCGCATCTCGTCGACGGCACGGTCCTGCAAAAAGGCAAGCAATCTGAGACATGGATGGAATGGATCACTATCAAGCGATGGATTAGCGATACTGAAGCTGATGTCGAAACCGGTGTTTGGTGCTGCCCGCTCGGCGGTGGTGCTTCAACGGCGACGTACAAGAAGCTGAATGGGAAGTGGAACATTGTTGACCTTGGTGCTTCTTGGGTCTCGTAGATTCGGCGAACCATCGGTTGCAAAGGAGCGGCGGTGGTGCGTTTTTCCGTCTGCTTGCGAGTCGTCCGCCGCCGCCCGCTGAACCGTACCGACTATGAAGTCCTAGGTTTGACAAGTGGTTTTTGTCATGTGGTTTCGATTTCTTTGTTTACATCGTGCCGGTACTTGATTGGTTTGGCG